>NZ_JBSPFA010000005.1:0-123578 GCF_053848885.1 Amedibacillus sp. YH-ame10 | reverse complement strand
GTTCGTTTTGCGGATGATGTGATGATATTTTGTCGTACATCAAGAGGAGCAGAAAGAGTAAAAAAATCTATAACAAACTTTATTGAAGGAAAATTGAAATTGAAAGTTAATAAGGAGAAAACGGTTGTGGCACATGCGACGAAAGTTAAATTTTTAGGCTTTGGATTTTATTTCAGTAAAGGTGCTAAGGTAAGGATACACCAGAAATCGCTAAAGAAGATGAAGAACCAAATCCGATATTTATTAAATAAATCGAAAGGAAATGTCTCAAACGAGGAATGTCCAATTAGGCTTAGAAGATATATTATGGGATGGGTAAATTATTTTAAGATAGCAGATATGAGGAAACTACTAAAGCAAATAGATGAATGGATGCGAAGTAAGATAAGGTGCCGAATATGGAAACAATGGAAGAAAATAAAGACAAGGTGCAAAAACCTTATCAAACTAGGTATGAGTGAAAATGAAGCATATCGTAATGCGAATACAAGAAAAGGCTATTGGCGAATCGCAAATAGCCCTGTTCTCAAAAAGACATTAGGAAATGAATGCATTAAATCACTAGGATATATTTTCTTTACAGATTACTATAAACAAGTAAAATACTGAACCGCCGTATACGAGACCCGTACGTACGGTGGTGTGAGAGGGACGAAATAACATTAATGATTATTAGTCTCTACTCGATTTAGGTGAGTAAAAATAGGGTATCTTTTATTGACACGAAGTATATGAAATGATAGACTATATCTATAATGGATATATCGTGATTGGATATATAGTGCAAGGAGGGTATATGTCAAAAAATAACGTAGTAGATAGTGAACAACTAACAGATTCCATGTATTATATCTTGCTTGCTCTTGTAAAAGAACGTCATGGGTATGCAATTATGAAATTTGTTGAAGAAATGACAGATAAGAATGTAGTCATAGGGCCTGGCACCTTGTATACGTTATTAAAGAAACTTCATAAGACAAATTGGATTTCACAGACTTCAGATGATCGTACGAAGACCTATAAGATTACGGAAGAAGGTTTTGTTATTCTTAGACAAGAATATAAGCGAAGAAGGCATATGGTGGAAGATGGTAGACGTATATTAGAGGAGGAAGGGTATGAAGAATAGGAAGTATATATTTTGTAGCGGATTGGCATTTTCAGATAACAAAGATATGAATATGTTACATGAATATGCACTTGATGGTTGGATTTTTCGAAAGTTAAAATTCCTTGTATTTTATGAGCTTCATAAAGAAGAACCACAAGATCTAATCTTTAGTTATGATATTCAAAAAGTAAAAAAAGAGGAGAAAGAAGATTATTTAGCTTTTTTTGAAGAAGGTGGTTGGAGTTTGGTTGGTAAATGGCAAAAAGGCCTCAACTTCTTCGTAGCTCCTACTGGTACGATTCCACTTCATAGTGAAGTCGCAACTAGAAGTGAACAATATCGAACTTCCTTTTTTGTAAGTATTGTATGTATTGCGCTTGGTCTACTTTGTGCGTATTTAACAACAACCACTAGAAGCATATGGTTTGCGGCAGGCGCAGGTGGCTTATTGGCAGGTGGAATCACGATGGCAATCGCTTGCTATATGCGAGTGAAAGGGAAACAAGGCAACATGAATGTACGTTCCTATGGGTATTATGCCGTGCAATTGTTGTTTGGAATAGGATTTCTTATCTGTTATATTCTCATGTGGGATGAAGATATATTTATGTTGTTTGTATTAGGTGTTGCACTATGGTTTATCATAGGATCGCTCCATGGGTTCTATCGTGTAGGGAAAGAAAAACAAATGAAAGAGAGGGTTCATCATGATTGAAGTAAAGAATTTAACGAAGCATTATGGTTCATTTAAAGCCTTGGAAGACGTAAATATTTGCGCAAAGGATGGAGAGATTACCGTTTTATTAGGTCCTAATGGGGCAGGTAAGTCTACGACAATTAAAAGTATTACCAACTTGTTAGAGTTTAAAGGTGAAATTACCATTGATGGGTATAAGAATGATACACTAGAAGCAAAACGTAGTTTTGGATATATTCCAGAAGCACCTGTACTATATGATTTATTAACCATTGATGAACATGTTGAATTCATTGGTAAAGCATATCGTAGTAAAGATTATAAAGAAAAAGCAGATACCTATATTCACTTGTTTAAATTAGATGAAAAACGTAAAAAAGTAGTAAAAGAATTATCCAAAGGGATGAAACAAAAAGTAAGTATGTTGCTTGCCCTTATCATTTCTCCTAAAACATTGATGATCGATGAACCAATGGTGGGATTAGATCCAGCAAGTATTGAAGATACTTTACACATGTTGATGAAGTTGAAAGAAGAAGGAGTGGCCATCTTTGTTTCTACACATATCATTGATATCTTTGATGAATTTTGGGATGTTGCGTATATCATGAACAAAGGTAAAATTGTACGTCATTTGAATCGAAATGAAAAAGGGGAAGAAAATCTAAAGGAAATCTTCTTTGCTTGTACGGATAGTGATGGTGAATAGAAATGAAGGCACTGATCTATCTCTATTTTCTGCGGATGAAGGGAAATGTCCGCAATGTATTCTCTAAATTAGGATCTGCATTATTCGCAATCTTTTTGATTCTTGTGTATGGTGGAACCTTTATAGGATTGTTAATGAATCCCGATGTTGCATTATCCGTTATGAATATTAACAAAATCAATAGTGTGATTTTCGTTGGGATTGGATTTACTGCACTTATGGTTACCATGATGTTAATGCAGACAAGAAAATCACTCTTTATGGAAAACGATGCGTTTTATTTGTTTTCAGGACCATTTAAACGTAAACATGCTATGCAGTTTATTATGTCACAATCCATTGTAGGATCTCTTCTTTGTGGAGCTGTGTCCTTATTTATGATGGTGATGTTGGGGAGTTCTTTAGAATATAGCGTAGGGTTTTTATTCTTAAACTTTCTTGCCCATTCTTTGGTGTATTTCTTCTTCACAATCTTATATTATTATGTGTATTTATTAAGTATAAAAGATAAAAAATATAAATATTTATCTATTTATATCCTTGGGTTATATGTAGTTCTTGTAGCTGCTATATTTATATACAGTCTTGCGCAAAATGATTTTATTCTAAAAGATGGAGTCATGAAATTCTTAGAATCTGATGTATTCTATTTTGTACCATTGTTTGGTTGGATCAAACTGATATTGGTAAATAGTATAATGGGAAATACAATATACATGCTTATAGGCTTGTTCCTATTGGTTGGTTCTTGTATAGGTATCTATGTACTCATGTGTAACTATAAGGGAGCGTTTGTGGAAAAGGCGATGGAAGATGCTATCGAATTTACAAAACGCTACAAGGAAGTAAAAGCTGGAAATCGTTCCAGTATGAATGATAAAAAAGTACGTGATGTGAAATCTAACTTTAAAGAAGGTGCTGCTGCCATATATTCTAAGAATTTGTTACTCATGAAGAAGACAAATTCCTTCCTTCAAATTCAAGATTTTATTTTCTTAGGTGTTTATCTTGTTATTACGATGATATCGGATTTAGGGTTTGAGTTCTTTATGTACATGATTATCTTCTGGTTGTTTTTAACAACACAAAATTCAGAATTTATGAAAGAGATGAACAACTATCAAATTTATTTGATTCCAGATAAACCAATACGAAAGTTATTGTATTTGGTACTACCTTATATTATGAAGAATATGATTGTTATCCTCTTCCCAGTAATCGTTGGTATGATTTTATTGCAAGGGAATATCATGGATGCCATTCAATATTATATTATGTTAGTAGGATATGCATGTTTGTTTATCAGTGCTTCTGTATTAGCAACAAGACTTTTAAAGAGTCGTAATAATGCCATCATGGAAAATATGATACGTATGTTGATTTGTGGATTAGCCGCAGTTCCTAGTATCATTTTGATTGTGGTTATGTTTAATCTTGGAGTGTTCAATATGACACTTATCCTGATGATATCACTGCTATCTTTATTGATGAATTTCGTAATATCTGCACTCATTCTTTATGGATGTCGTAATATGATGAATGGAAGAGAAGTAAAAAGCGAATAATGATACTATGGAAATGTCAGATGAAGTTCTATCTGGCATTTTCTTGTATATCTTGCTTACGAAGTAGGGACTCGTTTTTTTAGAAATATGAGAAATTGTGTTAAGAATACATAAAATTTTGCGAAATGTAGTAGGATAACAGTGTTTTCCTTTTTCTTTTTTTAGAAGTATGGTATCATATGTTACAGTTAAACGAGGTATACTTATGTGGAAATATCAATGTAAAAAACATTTAGGATGGTTATTAGGTGCCGCAGTTTTTGGGGCAATTATGTTTGGATGGTTGTATGCAGACTATGCAAATGAAGTTATTAAACAAGCAGCTGAAATGGCGAAACAACCAGAAATACTAGAAATGAAGTTCTTACCATTTTTTGTTGGGGCACTACTAGGTGCTAGCGCAGCTAATGGATTGTTGTTGACGACATATGCTCTTCAACGATTCAACTTGTCTTTTTTCTTTATGTATTTAATTATCTTTGCACTATTCTCTGTAATGGTTGTTGTTGGTATGGTACTCTTATTACCAGCAATCGGTGTTTGCGTGTATGGATGGTTGAGTATTCCTAATCGTGGACGTAGAAACGATTTACGCAAGAATGCGGTGAGCAGTGTAGCAGAAGTAGAACGTGTGTATCGATTACATCATACATACCATGAAGAATATGAAGAAATGGCAAAGAAGGCATGGGATTATACATTACGTATGAATTTACTATATATCATTAGTATTCTAGCAATCTTTGTAGTTATTATGTGGATCAATGATATGATTGTGATGATGTTGGCGTTTGTTATATATGCGTTAACGTTCTTCCAATTATCCAGAAGAAAAGCACTTGCGGTACAACCTATCATTTCCTTGTTGTATGATCAGTGTGATCCAGAGGCTTGCGCATCTGCAATCTTTGCACTAGCAAAGAAAAGCAGAAAGAAGAAAAGCTTTCCTTTACCACAATATTTAGCACAATGTATGATTTATTTAAACGATCCTCATTTAGCGGCAGATGTTATGGTAACATGTGAACGTAATAAAAATGCGATGATGTTTCCTTATTACTCCGTTATGTCCTATGCGTATTATCAATTAGGTGATGAGAGTATGGTGAAGTTTCAATTGGATGAATGTGAAAAAAGCAGTGTGCGTATGCAAAATGGACCTATGGGACTTATGCGTACACAATGCATTCAGGGAATACAGAATAAATTAGATTTAATGAATCAAGACTTCGGGAAAACAAGAACATATTATGAAGAAGCACTCAAGACTTCTATATACGAATTCCAGAAAGTTGATTCTCATTACTATTTAGGATTGATTGCTTTTGTAAATCGTGATTTTGAAGAAGCAGAAAATCATTTCCGTTATGTAAACAATCATGGTAGTAAGATGTACTTTGTTGAAAAAGCAGTTGGGTTTCTTAAGACCATAGAAGCTGCACAACCAAAAGAAGATAGTGAAGCGTAAGATGTGAGAAATCGCATCTTTTTTTTGTTGTTGTAGCAATTAACATTATGGGGAATTATATTTGGGGAATGCTAACCATGTGAAAAAAATGTGAAGTGAAGTAAATGTGTTGACATATTAAAAAAACTTACTATAATAGTTAACATAGTTAATTGTTAAGTAACTTAACTATTGGAGAGGAAGTGTTGAAATGGATGAGATGGAGATTGTCCGAAGACTTTATCACATGTTCTACATGATGCGTAGAGAAAGCGTCCGGTTTTCTGCTTTTGAAGAACATCATGGCATAAGAAATCGTGATCTAATGATTCTGGATTGTATCGTACAAGGCGGTAACTTAATGAAGATGAGCGATATTAGCACATATTTCAATGTAACACCAGCTGCCGTATCACAAATGATGCGTAGTCTAGAAAAGAATCAGTGGATTGAACGTGTAATTCCAGAAAATGATCGTAGAAGTGTCTATATCAAGGTCAGTGATACAGGCATGGAGGTTATTGAAAAGAATGAAGAACATGTTACGGAGAAACTCGTTGAATTCATTGAAATCCTTGGAGAAGAAGATTCCCAAGCACTGATTCGTATTTTGGAAAAGTGTAGAGAACACTTCAAACAAATGAAGAAGGAACATTGTAAGAAAGGAGATCATACATGTTAAAGTTAGTGAAATACTTAAAACCGTTTACACTCTCACTGATTGTAATCATTGCGCTATTATTTGGACAAGCACAATGTGAACTGGCATTACCAGATTATATGTCAGATATCGTGGATACTGGTATCTCCAAGAGTGGTATTGAAGATGGTGTACCAGAAGTCATCCGAGAAAGTGAGTATCAACATCTAGCGATGTTTATGAAGGATGCGGATAAGCAGTTGTTTGAAGACAATTATACATTGTTAACAAGCGATCAAGCATCAAAAGAACAAAAGGATGACTATCCTGCTTTAGAAAAACAAAATGTATATGAATTAAAAGAAATAGATGAGGCTACAAGAGATAAATTGAGTGCTTCCCTTATCAAATCTGAACTTATGGTAACAGGTATTAACCAGATGTTGAAGGATAAGGAAAGCGACTTATACAAGATGATCAATGATGAAACATCTCCTGTATACCAAATGATGAAAGCCCAAAATATTACAGACCCATACCTAGTTTTCTCTATGATTCCATCTGATAAAATGACTGGTTTCGATGAAGCTGAAAAAGAAATCGATAAGAACTTAGAATCCATGGGTACAAGTGTTGCTGGTGCAGCAGGTGCATCCTTTGTAAAAGCAGAGTACAAAGCAATTGGAATTGATACAGATACTATGCAAAATCAATATATTCTAGTTGCAGGTGCAAAAATGCTTGGAATTGCATTAGGTAGTGCAATATGTGCTATCTTAGTAGGGTTGCTTGCATCTCGTGTAGGTGCAGGGTTATCTAGAAACTTGCGTAAAAATGTATTTGAGAAAGTAGAAAGCTTCTCCAATGAAGAATTCAATAAATTCTCAACATCATCTTTAATCACAAGAACAACCAATGATATTCAACAAATTCAATTGGTAATTATCATGTTCTTACGTGTCGTTATCTATGCACCTATTATTGGAATTGGGGCAGTCTTGCATGTTGTTAATTCTGGCGCAGAAATGACTTGGATTATTGCACTTTGTGTAATTGTATTATTAAGCTTAATTGGTGTATTGATGGTAATCGCAATGCCAAAATTCAAAATGTCACAAAAATTACTTGATAAATTGAATGGCGTTACACGTGAATTCTTAGATGGTATGCCAGTTGTTCGTGCATTTAACACACAACAATATGAAGAAGAAAAATTCAACGACGTAAATGGAAAAATCATGAAGAATCAATTATTCATTAACCGTACGATGTCTTTCATGATGCCAGCTATGATGATGGTAATGAATGGAGCTTCTTTACTTATTATTTGGTTTGGTGGACATCAAATCGAGAGTGGAAGTATTCAGGTTGGTGATATGCTTGCCTTCATTCAATACTCTATGCAAATTATCATGGCGTTCTTAATGATTGCTATGGTCGCCGTTATATTGCCTCGTGCGAGTGTATCCGCAAAACGTTGTTTAGAAGTATTGAACTGCAAAGTTCGTATTCAAGATCCTAAACAACCTAAAACATTCAGTCAAGATCAAAAAGGTTATATCGACTTCCAAAATGTAAGCTTCCGTTATCCAGGAGCTGAAGAAGATGTCTTACATGATATCAACTTTACCGCAAAACCAGGAGAGACTACAGCGTTCATTGGAAGTACTGGTAGTGGAAAATCTACGATTATCAATTTAGTACCTCGTTTCTTTGATGTAACAGAGGGAACGATACGTGTAGATGGTGTAGATATCCGTGATGTTTCACAACACGACTTACGTGAAAAAATTGGATATGTACCTCAAAAAGGTGTCTTATTCTCTGGTGATATTGAAAGTAATCTTCGTTATGCAAAAGAAAATGCAACGCAAGAAGAATTGGATGATGCTGCACGCATTGCACAAGCAACAGAAATCATTGATGCAAAACCTGAGAAATATGCAACTGCAATTTCACAAGGTGGAACCAATGTATCTGGTGGACAAAAACAACGTTTATCCATCGCTCGTGCATTGGTAAATAAACCAGAAATTTATATCTTCGATGACTCCTTTAGTGCATTGGACTTTAAAACAGATTCCAAATTACGTGGAGAATTAAATAAATTAACAAAGAAAACAAATGCAACCGTATTATTAGTTGCACAACGAATTTCATCTATTATGCATGCTGAACGCATCGTAGTTTTAGATAAGGGACGTGTAGCTGGTATTGGTACACATAATGAACTTATGAAAAACTGTGAAGTATATCAAGAAATTGCATATAGTCAATTGTCAAAGGAGGAACTGGGAAATGAGTAAAGAAAAGCAAGCTCGTCCTATGGGCCGACCAGGGCATGGACCAATGGGTGGAGGCGCACCTGTACAAAAAGCCAAAGACTTCTCTGGAACAATGAAGAAGTTGATTAAGTTACTTCGTCCGTATTATGGACGCATGATTACTTCTATCATATTTACAATCATCTCCGTTGTATTAACAATACTAGGACCTAAAATTCTAGCAAAGGCTACCGATGAATTGATCACTGGTTTTCAAAAACTAGCAAAAGGGAATGGTGGTATTGATTTTGATTATATTCTTCAAATCATCGTATTATTAGTAGGAATCTATTTGATTAGTTCCTTCATTCAATACGTTGTTGGTATTACCATTGCTGCTGTTGTTCAAAAGCTATCTTACCAACTACGTGAACAGATTGCGAAGAAAATCAATGCTCTTCCATTCTCATACTTTGATACAAGATCTCATGGGGATGTATTATCCCGTGTAACCAATGATATTGATACTTTACAGATGTCATTAAACCAATCTATGTCACAAGGGTTACAATCAATTGTTATGGTGATTGGTTATCCAATCATGATGTTAACAATTAGTTGGCAAATGACTTTAATGGCAATTTGTGTCATTCCATTGTCCTTAGTATTTGTATCTATTATCGTTAAGAAATCTCAGATTTACTTTAAACGTCAACAACAATATTTATCTGATGTAAATGGACATGTAGAAGAGATGTATAGTGGACATGTCGTTATGAAAGCCTTCAATGGAGAAGAACGTTCTGTACGTGAATTCAATGAACATAACGATAACCTATATGGAACTGCATGGAAATCTCAGTTCTTATCTGGTATGATGATGCCTATTACCCAATTTGTTGGAAACTTAGGATACGTTGGTGTATGTTTATTAGGTGGATGGTTAGCTGCAGGAGGAGGAATCACAGTTGGTGATATCCAAGCCTTCATTACGTATGTAAGAGGACTTAACCAACCAATTTCTCAATTAGCACAAGTTATGAACACTTTACAATCTGCCGCAGCTGGTGCAGAACGTATCTTTGAAATCCTAGAAGAAGAGGAAGAAGTTGCGGAAACAACGACACCAAAAGCAATCGTAGATGAAACAGGAGAATCCCTAATTCAAGGAACTGTAACATTTGAAAATGTACACTTTGGTTATACTCCAGATAAAATTATTATCAACGACTTCTCTATGTATATCAATGCAGGAAAACGCGTTGCGATTGTTGGACCTACTGGTGCTGGTAAGACAACCATCGTAAAACTATTGATGCGCTTCTATGAATTGAATAGCGGTACTATTTATATCGATGGTACAGATGTTAAAGAATATACACGCGCTGATTTACGTTCTTTATTTGGTATGGTTCTACAAGATGCATGGTTGTTTGAAGGTAGTATCATGGACAACCTACGTTATGGTCGCCTAGATGCAAGCGATGAAGAAGTTATCGCTGCAGCAGATGCTGCGTATGTTGATCACTTTATTCGTACTTTAGATCATGGATACCAAACAGAAATCAATGAAGAATCTAGCAATATCTCTCAAGGACAAAAGCAGTTACTAACAATTGCTCGTGCATTCTTGGCAGATCCTAAGATTCTAATTCTAGATGAAGCTACTTCTTCTGTCGATACTCGTACGGAAGTATTAATTCAAAAGGGTATGGAAAACCTAATGAAGAATCGTACATGTTTCGTAATCGCCCATCGACTATCTACGATTCGTGACGCAGATGTAATTCTCGTTATGAAAGATGGAGATATAGTTGAGGTCGGAGATCATGAAGAATTGATGAAAAAAGATGGTTTCTATACGCAGTTATATAACTCTCAATTTGATGAGGGACAAGAAGCCTAAACCGCTAGCAATAGCGGTTTTTTCTTTACAATTTCCGATGCGAAATCGCCACTTAATAAAAAAATCCTGTTATTCACGAAGCATATACTACATTTCACGTAATTTTCGTTTTTTTCTTAAAATTTCAGTTATGATATAGCTAGGATTAAGAATCACAAAAGTGTTTAAAATTAAGAAAGGTGAGAAAAAACTATGAAAAAAAGAAGTAAAGCAACACGTATATTCGCATGCTTATCAACGGTGGCGTTAGCCTTTATGTGCATACAACCATCAACTCTTATCCATGCAGTATCAACCGATACTTTTGGAGAAGGATATGTCCTTGCGGGAGACTTGGCATTGCCAGAGGTTCAAGTTTTTGCGGGCGAGAGTAGTATCGTAGCCTATACATATGACGTGAGTATGGGTAGTGTTAAAATAGAGAATGGCACAAACACTAATACTATAAAGGTAACTTCCAAAATCACTGCAGTAAATACAACAGGCATTGTTCAAGATAACATTTCTAAAGACACCACGTTAACTTTAACGGGAACAGATGCAACGAATGACTACAATGTTGTGATTAATGGAGCAACAGGTGTAAAGCTGACGCTTAGCGGTGTGAGCTTAACATCTACGTCCGCAGGCAGCTCACCTGTGATGCTGCAAGCAGGTGCCGAGGCTGCCCTAAATCTGGAGGGTGAGAATACACTGAATGCATCATTCATTCCGTCAGAAGATAATACGTCAGGAAAAGGAGCAGGGCTAACAGTACCTGAGGGGACGAAGATAACAATAGCTGGGAAAGGCAGCTTAATAGCAAAAGCAAACCAAAATGGAGCAGGAATTGGAGGAGGAAATAAAGGAGCCTGTGGAAAGATTAACATTACTGGCGGTACGGTAAAGGCAACGGCAAAAGACTTTCATGGAGCAGGAATCGGCGGTGGAAATGAAGGAGCCGGTGGAGAGATTAGCATCAGTGGCGGCATGGTAGAGGCAACGGGAGGCGCTTATGGAGCAGGAATCGGCGGTGGAAATGGAAGAGCCGGCGGAAAGATTAACATTACTGGCGGTACAGTAGAGGCAACGGGAGACAATCTTGGAGCAGGAATCGGCGGAGGAAAAGGAGGAGCCGGTGGAGAGATTAGCATCAGTGGCGGCACGGTAAAGGCAACAGCAGGCCAAAATGGAGCAGGAATCGGCGGAGGAAAAGGAGCAGCCGGTGGAGAGATTAGCATCAGTGGCGGTACAGTAGAGGCAACAGCAGGCACTTATGGAGCAGGAATCGGCGGAGGAGAAAACGGAGCCAGCGGAAATATTAATATTACTGGGGGAACGGTAAATGCAGGGGGACAGAGAGATGGAGCGAACGCCTATTCTGGAGCAGGAATCGGCGGAGGATATGGAGGAGCTTGCAACTCGATTCATATTAGTGGGGGAATGATAAAAGCAAGGGGCGATGTGGATGGATCTACTTATTTTGGAGCAGCAATCGGCGGAGGACGTACAGGAGCTGGCGGAACGATTTGTATCTGTGGCGGTACGGTAGAGGCAATAGCAGGAGAGACGGCTGATGGGATTATCGGAGGAGGAGGGGGAAGTGCTGTTAAGGGTACGTTTTCTACTACCTGTTCTGCAGCTGGTTCTGGAAACGCCTTTATTAGGGCTGGAAAAATTCAAGATCGGACTAATTTGAACCACTCTTCTGGTACACAAGGCGTTATCTTTGGAGGTGAAGAAGGAACTGTTTATGGTTCACCGACATTGCAGGCGAATGCGACAATCAAAGCAGACGACGTCCTGACTATTGATGCTGGTAAGAATTTTTCTATAGGAAGCGGCATCACTTTGACTAATGGTGGAACCATTATGAATGATGGAACGATTACGAACGATGGTACCATTACGAATAACAAAACGATTACGAATAACAAAACGATTACGAATAACGAAATGATTGCAAATAATGGGACTATAATGAATAACGAAACGATTACGAATGACAAAACGATTATGAATGATGGAACCATAACGAATAAAAAAACAATTACGAATCATGAAACGATTACGAATAATGGAACTATAGTAAATATCGAAATGATTACAAATGATGGAACGATTACGAATCATGGAACGATAATGAATGATGGAACAATTGCGAATAACGAAACCATCATGAATAAGGGAACCATTTTCAACGATGGAACACTGACGAATAAGGGAGAATTATACCTTGCTTTAGAAGGAATTATAACTACTGGTGATAACGGTGATTTAACAGGAACCGGCAACTTTACTATAGCACTTAGGTCAGAGGACATCACTATTATTGATGAAGCGAATATTATTTATACAGGCAGTCAGATTAAACCAGAATATAAAATCAAAGAGAGCCGGCCTATTGAAGGAAAAGACTTTAAAATCGCAATAGACCGCTACGTAGTAAGCTACGCAGAGAATATCAATCCTGGTGAAGGAAAGATAATCTTTACAGATAAAGAGGATAATACCATTGTTATTGAGAAATCCTTTACCATACATGAAAAGGATTCCGAGTCATCTCAGGATCCGATTGCACCAACGAAACCTACGAAACCAACGAAACCAACTTCACCAAATACCGGAGATGAAAGAGGGGCTTCTTATATTCTATGGACAGCAGGTAGTGGTGCACTTCTTGTGATGATTATGAATCGTAGAAAAAGAGTGATAAAGGAATAATGTGTAAAAATGCGAGAATAAATTGCTCGCATTTTTTGTGGTTTTTATAAAGAGAAATCTTTCTTTACCTAGAGTGACTTTGTTTATTTATTTCAAATTACTTGACATGGAGTGTACTCCAAGGAGTATGATGAAGATAAGGAGGATTTATAGTATGAGCAAAAAAGCAATCGTTGTGTATTTCACAAGCTCTTTACATACAGAGACAGTTTCAAAATATATCGCAGAAATTACAGGAAGTGATCTATGTGAAATTAAACCTGTGGTTCCATATACTAATCAATATTCAAGTTTAGTAAAACAAGCGAGCGAAGAAATAAAGAACGGGATAAAACCTGAAATAGAAAAAATGCCGTTCGATATCAACTCATATGATACCATTTATGTAGGTTCACCTAATTGGTGTGGTACGGTTGTACCTGTGGTTTCAACATTTTTAACCAAATATGATTTTACAGATAAAATCATTCTTCCATTTATCACACATGGTGGAGGAGGAATGGGGCATGCGGATAAAACGATTCAAGAACTTTGTCCAAGTGCACATGTAAAAGAAGCCTTACAAATACAAGGAGATGGTGGAAAAATGTTACGAGGAAGCGTGATGGGATGGTTAGAGAATGTGGGAGAAACTCATTTATGAACAAAGAAGAAATGATCAAAGATTTGGGTGTAGAAGTATTTGAAACGGGGGATAAGAATGATGCCTTTGCGAAGTACTTCACAGGACAAAGTTATTTGAACATGTTGAATATGGAAGGTGTTAGTGTAGGTAATGTTACCTTTGAACCGAACTGTAGAAATAATTGGCATATTCATCATAAAGGTGGACAAATTCTTTTGGTTACTGGTGGAAAAGGAATCTATCAGGAAGCAGGAAGCAATGCTAGAATGTTAAAGATGGGGGATGTCGTTTATATTGCCCCTGAAGTAAAACACTGGCATGGAGCACAACAAGATCGTTGGTTTGCGCATGTAGCGATTGAAATCCCTTCAGAGGGTGGAAATACTGAATGGTTAGAACCAGTAGAGGATGAAGCGTATTTTGCTTGTCATAACTAATTTAATAAGAGAATAACACAGGTCACGTTTGGAAACGTAAGGTGATTAAGTGTTATTTTTTTCTGTGTTTTCTTAGTGTGCTATACTTTTTATGTAGGAATATAATATAATATATGAAATTCTGTCACAACTTTATGAAAAAGATGTCTAATAAGTGAAAAGGAGAAGTTTACATATGGAAAAAGAAAAATTAGAAGAATGTTTAGCAAAAGCATTAGAGGGTGATAACGAGGCATTAGAAGCGTTGATTCTGGAGGTAGAGGATTTTGTATTCAATCTTTCTTTAAGGATGTTAGGAGGCGTCGCTGACGCCCAAGATGCAACACAGGATATTTTGATACGTATGCTTACGCACTTGTCTTCCTTTCAAGGAAAGTCTTCGTTTAAGACATGGGTATATCGCATCGCAACAAATTATTTGATTGATTATAAAAAGCATATGTTCTCAAAGTATCCACTAGACTTTGATTTTTATGCGAATGACATCAAAGCGGGCTTTATAGAAGATAGTGAAGAGGTTTTGTTGGGGATAGAGCGTGAAGTATTAGCGGAAGAGTTGAAACTCTCTTGTACCAATGTGTTACTTCAATGTTTAGACCCAAAAACACGTTGTATTTTTATATTGGGAACGATGTTTAAAATTGATAGTAAAGTTGCAGGAGAAGTATTGGATTTAACACCAGAAAACTATCGTCAAAAATTATCTAGAGCGAGAAAGAAAGTCGCAGATTTTCTAAGTGAGCATTGTGGGTTAAGCGAGAGTGGGTATTGTTGTTGCGAGAAACGAATTGAATATGCAATCAAACAACATCGTTTACAGCCTGCGAATTTAGAATATCTAAAATTAAATGTATTAACAGAATATAAAGAGACGATGGATTCACTTGATGATTTAACAATTGTATTTGATGAATTACCAAAGTATAAATCCACGATACAATCAAAAGAGCTTTTAAAACAACTATTACAATCAAAGCCTATGGAGAAGATGCTTCATTTTGAAAATGGAGAACCAATGCAATGAACATGAACATCATATTAGATTATTTGTTAGAACTAAGAAGAAACAATTGTCGTGAATGGTATGCGGCACATAAAGAAGAGCGTAAGATTGCAGAGAAGGAATTTGAAGCCTTTCTACAAGAACTCATTATAAGAATCAGTGAGTTTGATGAAAGTGTACTATTTCATAATCCTAAAGACCTTACTTTTAAAATGGTAAGAGATACTCGTTTTAGCAATGATAAATCGCCCTATAATCCAACCTTTCGTGCACATATTTCATCAAAGGGTAAATACCCAATTCCAGTAGGGTATTATATTTCTATTAGTCCTGAAGATATGAGCTTTTTAGGCGGTGGTTTATTTACAGATATGTTTACAAATGCAGCAACAATGATTCGAGAATATATATGTAATCATGGGGATGAGTTTCTAAAGATTATTTCAGATCCATCCTTTTGTGAACATTTTACATTGAAAGGGACATCACTTAAAAATGTACCAAGAGGATATGATAAGGAACATCCTATGGCCTCCTATTTGAAGTATAAGAGTTTTTACTTAGAGTACTATGTGGAAGATAATTTACTTATGGATAGTGAAACGTTTTTAAATCTTGCAGTGGAAAAATTCAAAGCGATGCAAGGGTTTAATGACTTTTTGAACAAAGCACTTGTAGAGTTTAAAATGCCAGCGAGATAGAAACAGGAAAGAACTATTGATATACTCTGTATGTAACTCGGTTCATTGACAAAATATAACTTGATATTATGTTTGAGCATATCCATCCATTTGAAGATGGAAAAGGAAGAACAGACCGATTGTTAATAAATGTCGAATTATGATACAAAAGGTTTAACAGATATGTTTACAGAATTACAAGAACTAGAAACAAAACGGATGGAGCAGTTTAAAGATATGAAACCTTAAAAAGGAATGGAAATACCAATAGGTGTTGTCCATTCCTTTTTGTTTTATACTTGAACAGTCCTCTGCGAAAATGTAAAAAGAAATTCTAACTTTAGAATGCGCTCTTTATACTCTAGAAACATTGAAAGAAAATGTGTATTCATATATAATATTACAATATAAGAAAACACGTTCAAAAGGTAATTAAATTTTTAGATAATTTAAAATTTACAATCAAATATAGTATACTACATAATGAAGGGGCGGCAAATGCCGAAATGGTGATGATTTTGGAACTTGCAAACGGATGTCTTGAAATATTTGCGGCAATGATAATTCTAATACTATATGTGGGCATGCATCAAACAAGCACTAAGTCTATTTTTGAAAAAAGGCTTACCTTTATTATTATATGCCATGCTTTGGTATTGGTTTTAGATGCAATGCGTTGGTTCTTATGCCAATACACAAACTTTCCCCTGTTATTGATTTTTCTATCCGTTACCCCTACTATTTTATCCTTAATTGGAAATGCTGTTTTTTGTTTCTTTATCTTCTCAATTCTTTCCCAAAGAGAAACCATCTCACGAAAATATATATATATTTTATATTTTTTTACTTTGTTGGCCATTGTTGTATGGACTATTCTTATTTGTACAAATGGGGTTTCAAGCGCAATCAATTTACAAACCAGTCATGAGTCTTTAAATTTTCATAAAGTATATTGGCTTGGACATCTCATTTGGGGGGTGGGATGTCTCTTTTGGATGCTTGTTTTATTACGTTGTCGTAAATTACTAAGTATAAGTGAATTATGGGCATTACTTAGTTATTGCATCTTCCCATTAATTGCACTTGTTTTACGCTTTTTTTGGGATGGGCCACAGATTTTCCTTTCTGTATCCCTAGCGTTAATTTGGATTTATGTAGTATTGCAACGAGACCAACAAGCGCGGTTGGAAAAACAAGAAAATCAGCTTGTTCAAAGTAGAGTTGCTATTTTATTAAGTCAGATACAGCCCCATTTTTTATATAATACCTTAACGATAATTTGTGGTTTGTGTGATGAAAATCCAAAGGAAGCAAAAAAGGTTACTGCAGAATTCGCAGATTATCTACGACATAATTTAGACGCTTTAACTAAAACAAATCTTATCCCTTTTAAAGATGAACTTCAACACATCAAACTATATCTTAATATTGAGAAAAAACGTTTTGAAGAAAAATTGAGGACTGACTATGATATTCAAACGGAAGATTTCTTAATACCTTCTCTCACAGTTCAACCAATTGTAGAAAATGCAGTAAAGCATGGCATCCTCAAAAAGAGAAATGGAGGAGTAATTTCAATTTCAACACGCGAAAAAAAAGAATGTTTTGAAATCGTTATTTCTGATGATGGTATTGGATTTGATTCAGAATCACCACCAACAGACGATAGAACACATATAGGATTGAAAAATGTACAAGAGAGATTATTTGCGATGTGTAAAGGAACTATTCTCATTGAAAGTACAGTTAATAAAGGGACAATCGTAACCATGAGCATACCAAAGGAGAAATTAAAAAAATGAATATCATTGCAGTAGATGACGAAAGAATCGCTTTAAATTTATTGGTTAATTCCATTAAAGAAGTATTACCAAGAGAACAGGTGTTTGGATATATTTCAGGGGAGGAAGCCCTAAAATTTCATGTTAAAGAAGCATGTGAAATAGCCTTTCTAGATATTGATATGGCAGAGCTTGATGGAATTTCACTTGCTAAACGATTAAAAATAACAAACCCAAGAATAAATATTATTTTTGTAACTGCGTATAAAGACTATGCTATACAGGCGCTTAACATCCATAGTAGCGGATATGTTATGAAACCAGTTACGAAAGAAAAGATAAAAAATGAATTAGATAATTTGAGATATTCTATATCAATTTTTAAGACTCATGATGTTTGGATTCAATGTTTTGGTAATTTTGAAATATTTATAGAAGGACAACCTGTCAAATTTATGTATAAAAAAACTAAAGAATTACTTGCATTTTTAGTAGATCGAAAAGGATCGTTTTGTACAAATGGCGAAATCATAGCAAATTTATGGGAGGATGATGCAAGTAATTATAAAAAAAGTTCTTATTTACGAGATTTACGTTCTGATTTAATCAAAACTCTTTCTAAGCTTGGTGTAGAGAATATTATCTATAAAAGTCGTGGTGTCATGGCAATAGCAACAAGCAATGTTGCCTGTGATTATTATGATTGGTTACAAGGAGATAACGTTGGAATCAATGCGTATCATGGTGAGTATATGTCCCAATTTAGTTGGAGCGAATTTACACGCGGAGGCTTAGAAGTAATTTCTAGTAAATAATAAAAAAACCATTGGAAAGTGATTCAATGGTTTTTTTATCGACGCATTGTCGACATAGGGTATGGTACACTTATGAGGTAAGTGAAAGAAGAGGGATATATTAGGATGAAGTACTTAATTACAATCCATTCTTCTGGGAGGTGTATTCGCTGGTAAATTTTTAAATGAAGAGAAGAATTCTAATAACATATTATGAAAGGAAGTGAAGTTAAAATATAGTGTGGCAATGATTTAATCAAAATAATAAATATACAAGGAGAAAAATAAAAGAATGAAGAATATGAAAAAGAGAGTAGAAAAAATACTATTATCATCAACAATGGTATTAACAATGGCATTTACTGTTATGCCAATAAATGTATTTGCGACGGAGAATGATACTAACAACAAAAATTCCGCAAGCCCTAGATCAGGAGAGGTGGAGATTAATGAAACAAATTTTCCAGATTCTATATTTAGACAGTACATATCAGAAGATGTAAATGCAAATATAGACTCGAATAAAGATGGGTTTCTATCACAAGAAGAAAGAAATAAAGTAACAACGATGAATTTATCATATAAAGAGATTACAGATTTAAAGGGAATTGAATATTTTAGCGCTTTAACAGATTTATATTGTAATAATAATAAGCTTACAAGTTTAGATTTGAGGCAAAATACAGCTTTAGAAGTCATTATGTGCGATGAAAATCAACTTACAAGTTTAGATGTAAGTAAAAATAGCAATTTAGAGAAGTTAGCGTGCTCCTTCAATAATATTACGAGCTTGGATGTTAGTGAGAATACTGCTTTACGGGAATTAGATTGTAGTGCAAATCCATTAGGTAACTTAGATGTAACTAATAATACTGATTTAGAAGTATTAGTCTGCATGTTCAATCAACTGACTAGTTTAGATGTGACTAATAATATCAATTTAAATGAATTGCTTTGTTGTAATATTCCAATAGAAGCAATGCCAGAAGAAAACGAATATTTAAAACTGTATTTTAATCAATTTACAAGTATAGATGTTAGCAAGAATATAAAATTAGAATATTTAGCATGCTTTAACACTCAACTCACAAGTTTAGATGTTAGCCAAAATACAGCGTTAGCAGAATTGTATTGCAATGGCAATCAACTTACAAGTTTGGATTTAAGCAATAATACTTTTCTAGAATTATTGGATTGTTCTGCACAGACAAGAACTTTTACTTATGATAAAAATAAAGGGTATTTGTTGAGTGCGTATGATGCAGGATTTAATAAGAGTAACGCATCTGATTTTGAAGGTGCTACATTGGAAGGCGATGGAACACTAACAGGTGTTACATTAGATACACCTATTACATATAATTATGATACTGGCTTCAATGCTTTTATTCCACAAAGCAACAGTAGTATGATTAGAAACAGTGGTTTGCTTATGGATGTTACTCTTACTTTTACTGATAGAAAAGATTCTAGCAAACTAGAGGAAGCAAAACCATTAGCAGAAAAGGCAATCAAAGAATTTGGTGTAACAAATAGTACAACAAATAAAAATATCCTTGATGCTGTAGCTACTGGTATTTCTTCCGTAGATGATGTAACAGCTACATGGAAAACGGGTTCACCAATCATCACAAAGGCAACAAAAGATAAAGAAGGTTCTATTACTGGAACTATTATATTAACAAGTGGTAGTAAATCGATAGAAATCGCTGTGAATAAAGTTATTGACAAGCTTCCATCTAAAACTACTATTGTAGATAAAACAACAGGTATAGAGATTGGGTATGAAGATGGCTCACCTTTCGCTGAGGATATTACCTTAGTGGTGACTCCTAAATCAAAAGAAGAAATGAAAGAATTCCAAAATAATGTAAATAAAGTTGTTACTGGAAAAACGATTGCTGGAGTTTATGATATTAAACTTCTAAAAAATGGAGTTGAGATTCAGCCTAATGGGAAATTAAAGATTAGTTTATCATTAACTGAAGAAATGAAAGCAATGTCTGAATTACAAGTTGTTTATATTGATGATAATGGGATGGTAACAATTATTCCAAGTCAACTTATTGATGGGAAATTAGTGTTTATCACGGATCACTTCAGTTACTATGGAGTAATTGGAAAAGAAAATTCAACAGGACAAATACAACCAGAAACACCATCAAAACCTACTTCTCCTCAAACAGGTGATACATCAAATACAATGCTTTGTCTTGGATTGATTGTTTTATCTGGAAGTATCGTTGGATATGGTGTAAAGAAGAAAAAAGCTTTAAGTAAATAATTCGAATGTACCAATTTATGCGTTCTTGTTATTGTTATCTAGTTGTGTAAGTGATTATTATGATCGCTTACAAGGAAATTAATAAGTAATTTTAAATAAGTAATAAAAAACCCATTCAATGGGTTTTTTATCGACGCATTGTCGACACACAGTGTTGTATACTTACATAGTAAAAAAAGAGAAGGATGGTAGGATGAAGTATGTACTTGGTTATAATCCGTTCTTCTGGGAGGTGTATTCGCTGGTAAATTTTTAAATGAAGAGAAGAATTCTAATAATATATTATTAGAGGAAGTGAAGTTTAAAATATAGTGTGGCAATGATTTAATTAAAACAATAAATATACGAGGAGGAAACAAAAATGAAAGATAAGAAAAAGAAAGTAGAAAAAATACTATTATCATCAACAATGGTATTAGCAATGGCATTTTCTGTTATGCCGGCAAATGTATTTGCGCAAGAAAGCAATATAGCGGATAACACTAGAGCGGGAGATATTTCGATTGACTACACAAATTTTCCAGATTCAGTTTTTCGAGATTATGTAAAAAATGTTGTTGATACAGATAAGAATTATTCATTATCACAAGCAGAAATAAATGCCGCAACAACAATGGCTTTTGATGAAGGTGGTATCAATGACTTTAAAGGAATAGAATATTTTACTGCTTTAACAGATTTGTCAATAAAAACGGTTCCATTTTTGAAAAGTATAGATTTGAGTCAAAATACTGCTTTAACAAGTTTAAAAATTGTACAAAGTGATATCAATAATTTAGATTTAAGTGCGAATACAGCTTTGAAAAAGTTGACATTTTCGACTAGTAGAGTCACAACTTTAGATTTAAGTGCGAATACAGCTTTAACTTATTTAGATTGTAGTTGGAGTGGAACTTTGACAGACTTAATTATCAGTCAAAATACAGCTTTAGAATATTTGAAATGTGATCATAGCACGAATCTTAAAACGCTAGATGTAAGTAAGAATACTGCTTTAACAACTTTGGATTGTTCCGCAAGTAACCTCAAAAGCTTAGATCTAAGTTACAATACGGCTTTAAAAGAGTTATATTGTCAAAGAAATCAACTTACAGATTTAGATGTGAGTAAGAATACTGCTTTATTAACCTTGGAATGTTATTCTAATCAACTCGAAAATCTAAATTTGGATAAGAATGTGGCTTTGACATCTTTGGATTGTTCTGACAATCAAATAGAAAGCTTAGATGTAAGTCAAAATGCAGCTTTAAAAGAATTGTCTTGTGCTAACAATCAGCTCACAGATCTAAGTGTGGATAAGAACGAGGCTTTAACATCTTTAGATTGTGGAGAAAATCAACTCGCTAACTTAGATGTGAGTAAGAATACTGCTTTATTATCCTTGGGATGTTATTCTAATCAACTCACAGATCTAAATGTGGATAAGAATGTGGCTTTAACGGATTTGTATTGTTCTGACAATAAACTTAAAAGTCTTAATTTGAAAAACAATGAGGCTTTAACATCTTTGGATTGTTCTAGAAATCAACTTACAAGCCTAGATTTAAGTAACTATGATAATTTTGATTACTTTGAATGTTCTGCACAGGAAAGAACTATTGCTTTTATTAAAAATAAAGGTTATTTGTTGAGTGCATATGATGCAGGATTTGATAAGAGTAAAGCATCCAATTTTGTAGGTGCTACATTCAACGACAATGGAACACTAACGGACGTTACATTGGATACACCTATTACATACGATTATGATACCGGATATGTTGGAAGTAATGGAAATCCTATGGATGTTACTCTTACTTTTGTTGCAGCAACCGATTCTAGCAGACTAGAGGAAGCAAAACCATTAGCAGAAAAGGCAATCAAAGAATTTGGTGTAACAAATAGTACAACAAATAAAAATATCCTTGATGCTGTAGCTACTGGTATTTCTTCCGTAGATGATGTAACAGCTATATGGAAAACGGGTTCACCTATCATCACAAAGGCTACTATTGATAAAGCAGGTTCTATTGTTGGAACTATAATATTAACAAGTGGTGATAAATCGATAGAAATCGCTGTGAATAAAGTTATTGACAAGCTTCCATCTAAAACCACTATTGTAGATAAAACAACAGGTTTAGAGATTGGGTATGAAGATGGCTCACCTTTCGCTGAGGATATTACCTTAGTTGTAACTCCTAAATCCAAAGAAGAAATGAAAGAATTCCAAAATAATGTAAATAAAGTTGTTGCTGGAAAAACGATTGCTGGAGTTTATGATATTAAACTTCTAAAAAATGGAGTTGAGATTCAGCCTAATGGGAAATTAAAGATTAGTTTATCATTAACTGAAGAAATGAAAGCAATGTCTGAATTACAGGTTGTTTATATTGATGACAATGGGAAGGTAACGATTATTCCAAGTCAACTTATTGATGGAAAGCTAGTGTTTATTACTGACCACTTTAGTTACTATGGAGTAATTGGAAAAGAAAGCTCAACAGGACAAATACAACCAGAAACACCATCAAAACCTACTTCTCCTCAAACAGGAGATACAACGAATACAATGCTTTGTCTTGGATTAATTGTTTTATCTGGAAGTATCGTTGGATATGGTGTAAAGAAGAAAAAAGCTTTAAGTAAATAATTCGTATCATGTAGAGTATATGTTCCAATTTAGTTTGTGGATTTACTCGTCGAAGTATATAGGCAATTTTATGTAAATAATAAAAAACCATTGGAAAAAACATTCAATGGTTTTTTTTATCGACGCATTGTCGACACATGGTCTTGTATACTTATGTGGTAAGTAAAGAAAAGGGATATACTATGATGAGGTATGTGTATGATTTCGATTCATTTGCTTAAGTGGGATGTGTTAGTTAGTGGGATTTAAAATGAAAAGAAGAAGTCTAATAACATATCATGAGAGGAAGTGAAGTTGAAAATAGTATGTCAATGGTTCAATTAAAGCACCGAATATATTTTGCGAAAGCAAAAGAGGAGAAAAAAATGAAAGAAATTAAAAAGAAAGTAGGGAAAGTATTATTATCTTCAACAATGACATTAACAATGGCATTTTCTATTGTGCCAACCAATATATTGGCACAGGAATCTGATCATTGTTCTCATTGGAGAGAGGATGGAACTTATGACTGTTCTTCAAAAGATGAAAATGGGTATATTTGTAATCATGATGACAATTGTGGTTATATAAAAGACGAAAGAAATATGATTGAGAGTGAAACAAATGTAAATGCTGACTCTGAAATTAAAAAAGAAAAAGAGATTACTCGATCAATAAGTACACCCCAAGTAAAATCAATTTCAAAGCGTACTTCTCTGCTAGATTTACAAGATAAAAGTTGGATTTTAGATAAAGATGGAAATCAAATCACTTCATCAGATGGAGTGTTTGATGCGATGGACAGCGAAGGATGGATGTTTGATTCAAATACACAAACACTGACATTGAATGGAGCAAATTTTGATACGAATACAAATCCTTCCATCATAATGCCACGAATTCTTGGCGCAAAAGTCGTACTGAAGGGTATAAATAATATATCTAATTCTAACACTAATGCTATTGATATGGCTAATTACCCTTTAACAATAGAGGGCGATGGTACTCTTATAGCCAATACTAAGGAAGTTTGTATTGCTACATATGATGGGCTTATCATCAATGGTGGGACATTTGATTTAACTTCATTAAATAGTGATGCCATTTATTCTCCACTTGGAGACGTCATTATTTCAAATGGAAAATTAGAACTCTCCGCTGTTAAAGCGAACGGGATTTTTACAAGTAAAAACATTGTCCTTTCTGGGGGTATTGTAAATGCAAATAGTTATTATTGTGGTATGCAAGCAAGAGGTGTAGATGGAATCAAAATAGATAATTCAACTGTAGTTGTTAATTCTACCGCTGATTATGGTATTTGGGTAGATGCTTCACTTGCAATTAACGATAATTCCGATGTTACAGCCACGGGTGCTATTGCTAGTCTTGGTGCTAGAACTTCTATTACGATTGAACCAACCATTAATAAAAGTGTCGATGTTTATGTAGGTGACAAAGAAAGTAGTGCCAAGTTACTTGCTGGTGCACCTTTTTCGACAAAAACAGATTTGAAAGCACTTGGTGTAACAGGTAATCTCTATTTTCATAGCAAAATACATGCACATACTGCTTCCACAACATGGTCTACAGATGTAACTTCTCATTGGCATGAGTGTACTACTAAGGATGGCGGGAAGTTGGATTTATCTACACATACACCAAGTGCTCCAGCAACGTTTGAAAATGCTCAAGTATGTACTGTATGTGGCTTTGAAATTGCGCCTAAATTGGAGAAGACAAATATTGTAGATAAAACAACAGGTACGGAGATTGAATATGAAGATGGTTCTGTTTTCGCCGATGATATTACCTTAGTGGTAACTCCTAAATCTAAAGAAGATATGAAAAATTTGCAAAATAATGTAAATAAAGTTGTTACTGGAAAAACGGTTGCTGGAGTTTATGATATTAAACTTCTAAAAAATGGAGTTGAGATTCAGCCTAATGGGAAATTAAAGATTAGTTTATCATTAACTGAAGAAATGAAAGCAATGTCTGAATTACAGGTTGTTTATTTTGATGATAATGGGAAGGTAACGATTATTCCAAGTCAACTCATTGATGGGAAATTAGTATTTATCACGGATCACTTCAGTTACTATGGAGTAATTGGAAAAGAAAATTCAACAGGGCAAATACAACCAGAAACACCATCAAAACCTACTTCTCCTCAAACAGGAGATACAACGAATACAATGCTTTGTCTTGGATTGATTGTTTTATCTGGAAGTATCATTGGATATGGTGTAAAGAAGAAAAAAGCTTTAAGAAACTAATTTGAATGTAATAATTTACGTATTCTTGTTACTATTATCTAGTTGAACAAGTGATTGTTATGATTGCTTACAAGGAGATCAATAGGTAATTAATGCGTTTCATGGAGAGTATATGTTCTAATTTAGTTGGAGCGAATTAATCCGTGAAGATTTTGAAGTAATTTTAAGTAAATAATAAAACCCCATTGAAAATTCATTCAATGGGGTTTTTACCGACGCATTGTCGACACATTGTTTGGTATACTTATCCGGTAAATGAAGGAAGAGAGATATACGTATGTACTTAATTACAATCCATTTCTTCTGGGAGGTGTATTGGCTGGTAAAATTTTAAATGAAGAGAAGAATTCTAATAACATATTATGAGAGGTAGTGTTAAACATAATATGGCAATGATTTAATTAAAACAACAAATATATTTTGCGAAAGCAAAAGGGAGGAAAACAAAGAAATGAAAGTAATAAAAAAGAAAGTAGGTAAAGTACTATTATCATCAACGATGATATTAACAATGGCATTTTCCGTTATACCAACAAATGTATTTGCGGAAGAAAATGACTATAGTAATGAAAATACATCAAGTTCTAGAGCAGGCGATGTTGAAATCAATGCATCATACTTTCCGGATGCTAATTTTAGAGACTGGGTAAAAAGACACACAGATACAAATGCTGATGGTAAACTTTCTATTGATGAAATAGCAAAAGTTACGAGTATCGATGTAATAGCTAAAAATATAAGTAGTTTGACAGGAATAGAGCATTTTACTGCTTTAACAGAATTAAATTGTCAAGTTAATGAACTTACAAGTTTAGATTTAAGGCAAAATACATCTTTGATAAAGTTAAATTGTTATTACAATAAACTCGAGAGTTTAGACTTAAGCAAGAATACTGATTTAACAGATTTGATTTGTAGTGATAATGGACTCACTAGTTTAGACTTAAGCAAGAATGAGGCGTTAACAGCTTTGTCTTGTTCTGAGAATCAACTCACTAGTTTGAATTTGACAAATAATACTAAGTTAACAAATCTTGATTGTCACTCAAATACCATCAAAGATTTAGAATTGTCTAAGAGTACTGATTTAACAGATTTGGACTGTTATGAAAATCAACTCACTAGTTTGGATTTGACAAATAATACTAAGTTAAAGGAGCTTGGTTGTTCATCAAATAACATCACAGATTTAAATTTGTCTAAGAACACTGATTTAACTGATTTGAATTATGCTAACAATCAACTCACTAGTTTGGATTTGACAAATAATACTAAGTTAAAGGAGCTTGGTTGTTCATCAAATAACATCACATCCTTAGATTTGTCTAAGAATACTGATTTAATTAAGGTAACATGTGTGGACAATCTACTAGACGGTTTAGATGTAACCAAGAACCCAAATTTGAAGGAATTAATTTGTGTGGCTAATAAACTCACAAGTTTAGATGTAACTAATAATCCTGCTTTAGAAAATTTAGATTGTTCTGAGAATCTACTCACTAGTTTGGATGTTACCAAGAATACAGATTTAGATAGTTTAAATATTTCCATTAATCCATTAGGTAGTGTGGATTTAAGTAAGAATGTAAAATTAACTTCATTAACATGTTATAACAGCAAACTTTCAAGTTTGG
Organism: Amedibacillus sp. YH-ame10; assembly: GCF_053848885.1. Taxonomy (NCBI): domain Bacteria; kingdom Bacillati; phylum Bacillota; class Erysipelotrichia; order Erysipelotrichales; family Erysipelotrichaceae; genus Amedibacillus; species Amedibacillus sp. YH-ame10. The sequence continues at coordinate 96,411 of NZ_JBSPFA010000005.1, read as the reverse complement.
ATGTAAGTGCGAATGTTAATTTAGATTCTTTAATGGTTATGAATTTTCCGTCAGATCGGATACCTCCTGCACTTGAATACATAAAGAAATATAGTAATGAAATATCAAGTTTAGATGTAAGTAAAAATATAGCTTTAACAAATTTGAATTGTAGTGGCAATCAACTTACAAGCTTAGATTTGAGTGAAAATGTTAACTTGGAAGATGTAGATTGTAGCAATCAAAAACCCTCTATTCTTTTTGAAAAATCAAAAGGGTATAAGTTAAGCGCGTACGATACTAAGTTTGATAAGAATAAAGCAAGTGGTATTACATTCACAGATGATGGATCAATTGTAGATGCAGCACTTGATACTCCATTGAGTTACAACTATGACATAGAATTTGCTGAGCCTCTCAGTTTAAGAAGTGACAAAATGACTATGGATGTTACTCTTACTTTTGTTGCAGCGACAGACTCAAGCAGACTAGAGGAAGCGAAACCATTAGCTGAAAAAGCAATCACTGATATTTCAGCTACGAATGATACAACTGCAGGAAATATCCTTGACAAAGTAAAAACTGGAATTTCTTCTGTAGATGATGTAACAGCATCATGGGAAGATGGTTCACCAATCATTACAAAGGCAACAAAAGATAAAGAAGGTTCTATTACAGGAACAATTATATTAACAAGCGGTAGTAAAACAGTTGAAGTAGCAGTGAATAAGGTTATAAACAAACTTTCAGTTATTGATGATGAAAAATTAGCTAAGGCGAAACCATTAGTTGAAACTGCAATCAAAGATATGAAAGTGTCAAATACTACTACAGATAAAGATTTCCTTGATACAGTTAAGAATAGTATTACTTCTATAACTGGTGTAACGATTTCATGGAAAGCGGGTTCACCAATCATTACAAAGGCAACTAATGATAAAGATGGTTCTATTACAGGAACAATCGTATTAACAAACGGTAGCAAAACAATAGAAATCACTGTAAATAAAGTTATCAACAAGCTTTCATCTAAAACTACTATTGTAGATAAAACAACAGGTATAGAGATTGCATATGAAGATGGCTCTGCTTTTGAAGATGATATTACCTTAGTAGTAACGCCTAAATCTAAAGAAGAAATGAAAGGGTTTCAAAACAATGTAAATAAGGTTGTTGCTGGAAAAACAATTGCTGGAGTTTATGATATTAAACTTCTAAAAAATGGAGCAGAAATTCAACCTAATGGGAAATTAAAGATTAGATTGACATTAACTGATGAAATGAAAACAATGTCTGAATTACAGGTTGTTTATATTGATGATAATGGGAAAGTAACAATTATTCCAAGTCAACTTGTTGATGGAAAATTAGTGTTTATTACGGATCACTTTAGTTACTATGGAGTAATTGGAAAAGAAAATTCAACAGGACAAATACAACCAGAAACACCATCGAAACCAAATTCTCCTCAAACAGGCGATACATCAAATACAATGCTTTCTCTTGGATTGATTGTTCTATCTGGAAGTATAGTAGGATATGGTGTAAAGAAGAAAAAAGCTTTAAGAAAATAATTTATAGGGATACTGTCTTAGAAGAGAGATACATATAAAATTTTAGTTTGAAATAAAACAGCAGTTCTTACCATTGTGGTAGGAGCTGCTGTTTTGTATTAGGGTTACTTTTTTTCAAGTTGTTGTAAGGCATCTGTTAATTGTTGGTATGCCTCTTGCATTTCTTCTGAAGTACACTCCTTGCTAATGCAGTCATATGCTTTGTAGAAGGCTTGTTCATAGACGTTCCAAGTAGTAGGGGTATATTCTTCTATGATGAGATCCTTACTATGCGATAGAATAGTTTTGATTTGTTCTACTTGTTGAAAGTAGCGATGTTCTTTTTCAATCTCTTGTAACAAATCAGCTACTTTCCAATGTTGGTTATGTTGGGTTAACATAGCTTTGCGTGGCATTTGTAAATCAAATGCTTTTAGTAAGGTGTTAAAGGTTTTGATTTCTTCATCATCGATGGAATTTAAAATCATGAGGTCACTATCATAATGGGGAATGACTCCCTCTTCATGTGGTTGAAATCCTTCTAGTTCCATAAGATAGCCTGTAGTATCTAACAGTTGCTCATCATGGATAATGGCATAGGGTATCTTCATATCTTGTAGGATACGTTCTACAAAGGGACGTTTATGTTCTTGGCTTCCAAAGTATATAACTATTTTTTTGTTCATATAATCTCCTAATATTTCGCAAATGCTGCTTGGGCAAATTTCCCAATTCCTCTGTATAATAACACAGCAAATAGGATCATGAGAAGCAATATGCCAAGGGAAGCATATAGGATAAACTCTTGAGGAATAAAGAAGAGGACAACACCCATTCCTACCGCAATCGCCATACCACCTAACATGGAGATAAAGCCTGCCATGTTTTGTTTGACTGCAGCTGCTTCTTGTTCCCAAACAAGTTTTGGATGGAAGATATCAATGTAGATTCCAATATAGTTTCCAAGGATGATGCCTACTACGCTTGTTAGAAAGATTAACAAGACAAAATAAAATGGAAGAATAGGGAACACGAAGTAGAATGCAATTAGCATTGCTAAAGAGGTACAAATGGAGACGATGATACCACTTAATGCTTTCGCATGCAATTGTTGTGCTAGAGGCATAGGAATGTATTTCATGAATGGAAGGTTAGTTCCTTCACGCGATATCGATGTAGAAGATATAAGGTTAAGGTTGCTGACAAAGATGCCTAAGATAATTCCAACCATGATCATATATGGCCAAAAATCAGGTATCATATCTAGGAATTCCTGTGGGATATCCGATACAGAAATAGAACCTTCTCCCATTAAAGGAATCACAAAAATCATAAGTGTAAAGATAACAGCACTTCCGATACAATTCATTAAATAAATAGGAGTACGTACAATTAACTTCAATTCTTTCATCGTATAAGTTAAGATACGATTTTTTTGTTTGTTCAATTTGTTCATATCGTTCACACTCAGTTTTTTACGACTTGAACTTGTTTCACTAAATCCGATCAATCCTTTAAAGTATAATGTTTTTCCTAAGAATAGGCACACAGCTAAAGAGGCAATGGTGATACCTATGAAAATGAGCATTTGTAATATGTCATTTTGAATGATAGCACGTGCTGCGAAAGGTACTCCTGGGAATAAATATGCAAACATACTAATCAAAGAGTTGTTTCCTTGCATCATGGTGGTTAATATAGCTTGTGCATCTGTAGAACTTGATATATTGTTCATAGAGAAGCTAAATCCTAACCCTACCGCAACGGATAAGATTCCTGCAATTAAATTAAAGCGATCGCGATTTTTAAAGAATGGCACGAATCGCATAATTAACATCGATATAATGGAACAGATTACCAATGGGTACATCGGCAATAGGATAAAGATGATGAGCGCAAAGAATACAAATAAGATATGAAATGGAAAACATGTTAAGTATGCCACAAACGCTGGTAGAAGAACTAAGAACGTAAAGGCATATTCATACACAAGACATACAATAAACTTACTCCCCATAATCGCTTCTGGTTTGATTGGAAGTGAGAGTAGGGTTTCTCCATCTTTACTAAAGTAGAATACACTTGGTATTAAGAAAATGGAGAAGAAGAAGGTAATAAAGGATGCGACATGAAAGGCAAGTGCTAATATGGTACCCGCTTGATCCATCAACGCAAAGGATTCAAAGGCTCCTTTGAAGATCGCGAAGAAAACAAAGGCTAAAGGAATTAAGGAAACACCTAGAATTCCCATGAGAATCACGGTTGTACTTTTCTTGCTAGAACCATCACTTATCATGCCCATCGTATTCTTTAAGGTGACACGTGTCAGTGATAGGAATTTACGCATTGTTTACGACCTCCAAGAATACGTCTTCTAAGGAATCGCATGTTGGATGTGCCGCCTTTAAAGCTTCTAAGGTACCAAAGTATAGGATGGTTCCTTTGTTGATGATAACGACTTTATCACAAAGCTTTTCTGCAACTTCTAATACATGGGTAGAGAAGAAGACTGTGTTTCCTTTGTTTGCATGTTCTTTCATCATTTCTTTTAGTTTAAATGCAGATTGTGGATCTAATCCAGTCATTGGTTCATCTAGAATCCATACATTAGGATCACTCATCAATACACCCATAATCACAATCTTTTGACGCATCCCATGAGAATAGGAAAGAATCTTATCATTTAAGGCTTCTTTCATCTCGAAGGTTTCAGATAGAGATTCGATGCGTGTTTTACGGATGGCACTATCTACTTCATAGATATCTGCCATGAAGTTCAAATATTCAATTCCTTTTAAACGTAGGAAGATATCTGCGTTGTCAGGCACAATACCAAATTCTTTCTTTGCTTCCATTGGTTCTTTTACGATGTCTTTTCCATTGATTAAGATTTGTCCTTCATCTGGATTTAAAATCCCAGTAATCATTTTAATCGTTGTTGTTTTACCAGCTCCATTTGGCCCAATGAATCCAATAATTTCTCCTGTGGGAATATGCATAGAAATGTTATCTACTGCTTTATGTTTCCCTCCATAAATCTTTGTCACATGTTTAATTTCAATCATAAGTTTTTCCTTTCTCAAACGTTACTTTTCTAAGTTTTTAAAACATACATAAGAATATATTGTAGGGATAAGCGCTTGAATGAGCGCAATTCCTACAATGAAGAATATCATGGCTTCATCACTTACCAACAATCCTAAAAAGGTAAGAAAGCCTCCCACTACCCATATTTTACCTGCAAAACGATGTGTTTTATACCAAACATCTTCGTTTGCGATGGTCCAAGGGGTACGTATTCCTATAAAATAATTTGCTTTGATCTTTGGCATGGCATTGCCTAGGACAATAAAGACAATCCCCATCATCGTAATCATAATCATATTGATGTTTAATTTTCCAGGGGATAAAGCCTCTGATATCACTGTGATCAATATAATAAACATGATCATATTGATGATAAATAAAATCATCCAAAAGGTCTTAATGAAGCGATCATAATTCGTTCTCTTTGGATCTATTTTTTTGAATAAAATGGAACTTGCTGTAATTAACAATGCAAGTATAGGAAATAAGAAGATTTCAAAACTACTTCCATAACGATCAATTTCTCCTGATGCATTAAAATGCATTGGAATTTTATCTGGTAAAAGGAAGAATGCAATTCCTGTTATTACCAGCATCGAAATACATAAAACAATGGTAGCCTTTTTCATAGCCTTAATCTCCTTTTAGTGCAGTGATCCAAACAAGGATCTCATCGATGACACTTGTGTTTAATTCATAGTAAATATATTTTCCAACTTTTTCATCACAGATCAAATCAGCATTCTTCAAGACAGATAGGTGATGCGATATCGTCGCATTGGTACTTGAAAAATGAGAGACAATATCTCCGGCAGAAAGTTTGCCATGTTTTAAGAGTGTGATGATTTCTCGACGTGTTGGATCGCCTAACGCTTTGAACGTATCTTGAAACCCCATGACATCATCCTTTCCGATATTTAGATAATCATCTAAATATAATATACCCCTGTGGATACCCTATGTCAATAGATATTGTGTGAATAATATCATGGAAAAAATAGAGCGTTTGTGGTACTATAAATGCACACCAAGGAGGATCTTATGGAAAAGAAAAAAAGAAAGAAGTTATTCTATAATATACTACTTGTAATAGCTGGGGGTGTATTCATATATTCGGCATTTAATCTTGGGGTGATCTTTTATCAATATTACCAACAAGATAGTGAAAATGAACGAATGGAAGAAGTCGCAAAAGTACCAAAGAACCCAGAAAAGGAAAAGTTTAGCGTGGATTGGGAAAATCTACAAAAGATAAATCCCGACATTATAGGATGGATTTTAATACCTGATACCAATATTTCTTATGCGATGGTACAGGGAAGTGATAATGATTATTATCTAACGCATACTGCAGAGAAAACGCCGTTGTATTCAGGAGCTATATTTATGGATGCGGGTGCGAATAAAGAGTTAAGCGATCGTAATACGATTATATATGGACACAATGTATTGCATGGGACGATGTTTGCACAATTGGAGAAATTCAAAGAGAAAGAGTTCTTCGATGCGCATCCTTATGTGTATATTTTTACACCTACCAAGAATTATCGAAGTGAAGTCTTAAGTATGTATACAACAAAAGATTCTTCTAGTACGTATACAACACAGTTTGTAAGTGAGGAAGATTTTTTATCCTATATTAATACGATAAAAGGACAAAGTGATCATGCGAGTTCGTTTGTTGCACAAGCAGGTGATAATATCATTACCTTAAGTACTTGTAGCTATGAAGATAGTGGGAAGTTAAGCGATTTACGTTATGTATTACAAGCAAAGCTTGTTGAGTGGAGCGGAGATTACATGGTAAATAAAGAATAGGAGAGTAGCTAATGAAATCAAATTATCAATCAAGGATCATTGGATTTTTATTTGTAGTAGGTGGAGTTTTGTTTTTAGGAGATCAATTGGGGTATTGGGAGTTTTCTGTTTTCTTCCCTGGTTGGTGGACAATATTCCTTATTCTTCCAGCAATCTTTAGTATGGTAGAATCTGGTGTGCAGATGGGGAATGGCGTGTTATTGTTGGTGGGGTGTGGCTTGTTGGTACAAGCCAATGGATGGCTAGGAATCCGTCTTAGTTTTGGAATGATTGTAGCCCTAATTTTTATCTTGTTGGGTATTCGTATGGTATTTGGAAGACATGGACATCGAGAAAGAAGCAATCACAGTAAACATATGGAAACTAAGAATGTAAAAAACATACATTCGAATGTAATTTGTGGAAGTCGTAGTTTTCGTGCAGCGGGTGTAATCAATTCCTTAGATGTACAATGTATGATGGGGACATCATGGATTGATTTAAGTGAAGCGGATGTTCGCAATATGGAGTTTGTAAATTTGAACTGTGTGATGGGAACCATTGATTTGATCGTTCCTAGCGATATGAATTATGTGGTAAAGAAAGACAATGTACTGGGTTCATGTGAGATTCAAGATGAACCAATAGGAAGATACGATTTATATGTAGATATATCGTGTGTATTAGGACAGGTCAATTTGCGTAAGAAAAAAGTAGAAAATGTAAAAGAAGGGGAATTCAAAGAGAAGTAAATATTCCCGATTCTATGGACTCTGTTTTATAGGGTCTTTTCTTTTGCTTTTATAAAATTTTATTAAAAAAGGATAAAATAACACCACATTTCTATAAAATGATACATTTTGTTACTTATATCAATATTGACAAGCTGTTTTATTCTGTTAAAATTACTGTAGAGGTGTTTTTATGGAAGAAATGGTTAGAATTGAACAAATTGAAATCAAAGGCATAAAAAATGTGCGAAGTGGTACTGTGAATTTTAATGAGTATGGCAATATCTTAAAAGGAAAGTTTGATGATTTAAAATCAGTTCTTGGTATATATGGACAAAATGGCTCTGGGAAAACAACGATTCTAGAAGTAAGTAAATTACTAAAGAATATTTTGATTGGGGGAAAGCTCCCTGAATATTTTGATAAGTTTATCAATAATGAATGTGAAGAAACTGAAATTAGTTATCATTTTTTTATACAATCCAAGAACTACAAGCAAATGATAATATATACCTTTAAGATTGCATTAATAGAAGGTGTTTATCAAGTATACGCAGAGAAAATAGTCTCTAAAGAATACGCAGATCAAGAAAAGAAATGGAAGCCGCAAATTACTTTGATTGAGTGTTATAATCAAGAAATTGTATTAAAAAAATTAATGAATAAGATTTCAAAGGAAAGCTTGATTGAGTTAAGGGTAGCTCAAGATATTGAAAAAGGAACATCTTTCATTTTTCATAAGCGGAATCAAAAAACTTTATTAGAACAGCTTATGAATAAGAATGAAACAGATGAAGATAGGAAGCTTGTAGATGTTCTTAGGTTATTGCCAATCTATGCAGAAACGAGTCTTATCATTATTGAAAATGATGTGATCGGAAGCATAAACTTGAATTCATTTGTTCCAATTAACTTATATCTTACTTCAGATAACTCATTGAAGATGGGGAAAATACCTGTGAATTTATTAAAACCTAATGAAATGCCAAAAGATATTTTCAAAGATTTGGAAATTGTAATTAGACAAATTGATATCGTTTTAAATTCGATTGTTCCTTCTCTCAATTTGCAAATTGCAAATCAAAAAGAGCAGCTCTTGTCAGATGGCAATGAAGGAATTAACTTTGAAATTGTAAGTGTTAGAAATGAGAAATTTATACCTTTGAAATATGAATCCGAAGGTATCAAAAGATTGATTTCAGTAATCAGTTCAATGATTGCTGCGTTTCATAATCACTCTATATGTTTAATGATTGATGAATTTGATTCTGGGATATTTGAATATCTTTTGGGTGAAATTGTTGAAATTATCGATGAATCCGCAAAAGGACAATTTGTGTTTACTTCACACAATTTACGTGCGTTAGAGAAACTTTCTTATAAGTCCATCGTTGTAACAACAACGAATCCAAATAATCGCTATATACAATTATCTGGCATTAAAACAAATAATAACACTCGTGATTTTTACTATACAAATTTGCTTTTAGGTGGACAAAGTGAAGCGATTTATGAAGATACCAAAAACTATAAAATAAAGAGAGCCTTTCGAAAGGCAGGGGAGTTGTATGATTAAAAAAGTTCTTTTATTTCTAGTAGAAGGATTGAGCGATAAAGAAGCATTAGAACCGATTCTATCGGAGTTGATCGATGAAACAAGGATACATTTTGAAGTGTTGCGTTATGATCTTTCAGCAGATAATAGTGTGCAAATGAGATCTTTGAATATGAAACAGCGTATTACAAAAGTCATAAAATCATTCTTAGATAAAAACCATGGAATTAAGAAAAATAATATTGAAAAAGTTATATTCTTAACAGATACAGATGGTTGTTATGTTGATGAACAATTTATTTATTATTCAAGTGCAGATATGAATTTTCGCTATGAAGATAACGGTATATATACAAATAATCGAAAAGATGCAATCTTTAGGAATCAAAACAAGGCAAGGAATTTAGACACAATAAATTCCACTACGGATATATATAGTCTGCCTATTGAAGTGTATTACTTTTCCTGTAATTTAGATCATGTATTACATGAAGAAAGAAATCTAGAACAACATTTAAAAGAAGATTATGCATACAAATTTGCGGATAAATATGAACATAAAGAAGATGAATTTATAGACTTTATTAGTACGGATTCCCTATGCTTGAGTTATCACTATAGGGATTCTTGGATCAAAATCAAAAACAATCATAACTCATTATTAAGATATACGAATCTAATGATTTTCTTTTTTCACAATATTCAATTGCTAAAGAAAGAGGTTAGAGAAAAGGTTGAAAGAGCTTATAGATAATGAATGAGTACTTTCAACGTCTTCAAGAAGCGTTAGTCGCTTCTTTTTTTGTTCTTGTGAATAGAGTTTACACATACAATACAGTGAGGTGAGTTGCTTGTTTACAAAGAAATGCAGAATGCTAAGCATTCTTATTTGTTTGCTGGTGATCCTTGGCATAATCATGGTTGGAAGCAGTTCACGTGTATGGGCAGCCGCAAAATTTGATGATAGTAGATATTTTATGAGTAGACAAGCAATCTTTGCGTTGATTGGTTTGTTTGTGATGTTTGTGGCGAGTAAGGTATCACTCTTAAAGATACGAAAACATTGTAAGTTGATTTTTATTCTATGTGTGGTTGCGTTGATTCTGGTGTTGATTCCGGGGTTGGGTGTTGCACGAAATGGGAGTCGTAGCTGGTTTGGCTTTGGTTCTTTTTTAGTACAGCCTTCTGAATTTTTTAAGATTGCGATCATTATGTATGTTTCGGATTATCTTGCAAAACGATATCGTGTGAAAAGTTTTCGAAAAGATTTGTTATTTCCAGCATTTTTGGTAATGATAGGGTTTGGTCTTATTTTGTTACAGCCTGATTTTGGTAGTGGGCTTGTAATGGTGTGTTCGATTGTGGTCATTGTGTTGGCGGCGGATTCTCCGATTTCTTATTTTGTACGAGTGGGAATGCTGGGACTAGCTGGCCTTGGGGGATTGATTATTTCAGCGCCATATCGATTGGCTCGTATTACATCTTTTATCAATCCATGGGAAGATCCTTTGGGATCTGGATTTCAAATCATTCAATCCTTATTCGCAATATCACCAGGGGGGATATTAGGAGTAGGTTTTGATCAAAGTATGCAGAAGCATTTTTATTTACCAGAACCACAAACCGATTTTATTTTTGCGATCTTTGCGGAAGAATTTGGATTTATCGGATGTGTGGTGTTGATCGCTTTATTTCTTATGGTCATTTATCAAGGTGTAAAGATTGCCAAACGCTGTGTGGATCCTTATCTTTGTTATATAGCGATTGGATTGACCTCCTTATTTGCGATACAAGTGATGATCAATTTAGGGGTTGTAGTGGGTTTATTTCCTGTGACTGGAATCACCTTGCCATTTATTTCCTATGGAGGAAGTTCCTTGATTGTTATGATGGGTTCTATGGGTTTGTTGATGAGTATCGCCAACGAGAGTTGAAAAAGCCCTAAAAATTATTCTCTAAATAAAGAGAACATGGTATAATAAACACTAAGGAGTGATTTCATGAAAATGCTGATCGTCACTGGAGGAACTGGTGGTCATATCTACCCAGCTATCGCTTTAGCGGATGCTGCAAAACAGAGATATAAAAATATTGATATCCTGTTTGTAGGAAATGATGATCGAATGGAAGCGAGTGAAATCCCAGCACATGGCTATGCATTCAAAGGTTTGCATGCATGTGGATTGACTGGAAATGTATTTCATAAAGCGAAGGCGATTTTATTGATGATGAATGCATATCGTAAAACACTGCCTATAGTAAAAGAATTTCAACCAGATATTGTGATTGGGTTTGGTGGTTATGTAAGTGCGCCAGTAATGTTAGCGGCACATGCAAAACACATACCTACAATGATTCACGAACAAAATTCCATTGTTGGTGTTTCTAATAAAATGGTCGCAGATAAAATGGATGCGATTGTGATTTGTTATGAAAAATGCTTTGAAGAATTTGGAAGAGAAAAAACTAGATTATTAGGAAATCCAAGAGCCGGTAATGCGGTACAAAGCGTGTTTGATAAAGAATATTATGAATCGTTAGGGTTGTCGTTAGACAAACCATTGATTTTAGTTGTTATGGGTTCTTTAGGATCCACTTCTATCAATGCGATTATGAAAGATGTTTTACCACAGGTAAGTGATCAATATCAAATCTTATTTGTAACGGGAAAACAAAATTTACAAGATATAAAAAAACAAGTAACAGCAAAGCATGTAATTGTTGTGGATTATGTAAAGCAGTTGGATATTATGGCGCATGTGGATTTGATTATTTGTCGTGCTGGAGCAACCACTGCAGCAGAGATTACGGCACTAGGTACGCCTAGTATTTTAATCCCTAGTCCTTATGTAGCGCATAATCATCAGTTTTATAATGCTTCTGTATTGGTAGATAAAAAAGCTGCATTTATGATTGAAGAAAAAGATTTAAATGCGGAAACATTAAAGAAAAAGATTGACATGATTATGTCGAATGAACAATTGCGTAGTGAAATGAAACAACATGCACTAGAACTTGGAAAACCAAACGCATGCCAAGATATATTAGATTGGTGCGACGAAATGAAAAAGGTGAAATGAATTGATGAATATTGAGAAAAGACTACAACCATATGCGGATGTTGAATGTGATGTGCCGTTAAGTTCACGAACAACCTTTCGTATTGGTGGAAAATGTAAATATTTTATATATCCGAAAAATGAATTGAATTTACTTCGTATTTTGGATATCCTTGAAGAAGAAAATATCCCATGCCGTGTATTTGGTAAGGGTAGTAATATTTTATGTAGTGATGACGATTATGAAGGGGCAATTTTGTGCTTAGATCGTTATTTTACAGATTTCACATTTGAAGAGAGTGGGGAATGTGTGGTGCAAGCAGGAGCTAGCATCATTTTATTGGCGCATGAGGCAATGAAACACTCATTTAGTGGATTGGAATTCGCAAGTGGAATTCCTGGTACTATTGGTGGAGCTGTATTTATGAATGCTGGGGCATATAAGAGTGATATGTCTAAAATATTAAAAGAAGTATATGTGGTACAAGATAAAAATATCGTGACTATGGATGTGAAGGAACTTGCCTATAGTTATCGTCACTCTATTTTTCAATCCAATCGTGATTGGATTATTATTGGGTGTCGTATACAATTGCAGCAAGGAGATCAAAAAGAAATTCGTGACTTGATGGATTCTAGAAGAAAACGTCGTATGGAGTCACAGCCTTTGGATAAACCATGTGCTGGAAGTATGTTTCGTAATCCAGAAAAGTATCAGGCATGGGAGTTGATTGAGAAGATTGGATATCGTGGGAAACGTATTGGTGGAGCCATGGTTTCTGATAAACACGCAAACTTTGTGGTGAATGAAGATCACGCACGAGCAAGTGATGTGAAGGAACTTGTAGAACATATACAGCAGGAAGTAAGAGAGTGTTTCGATGTAGAATTGATAACGGAAGTTGAGCAATTTAATTGGAAGAAATAGAAGATATTCTATACGATGATGTCGAAGCCAAATATCTTGCCCTGCAAAACAAGAAGAAGAATCGAAAAAAGAAAAGAAGAAAAATTAAAGTATTTACCATGTTGATACTATTTGTATTTGGGTTTTTATACTTTAGTAGCGATTTATCAAAAGTAAAGTCATTGGATGTAAGTGGAAATGTATTCTATACAAAAGAGACGGTATTGAAGAAAGCACAGCTTTCTTATAATACCCGATACATAGTAATACCAAAGTTTTATATCGAATGGAAACTAGAACAAGATGAACTCATTGAAGATGTTCGTGTAAAGAAGAATTTAAATGGGGTCATTTCTATTCAAGTGAAAGAAAAGACAATTGTTGGATATTATATAGAAGATAGTAAAAACTATATTTTGATGAACGATGGTTCTAAGAAAGAAATAGAACAAGAATATTTGTCATCCATCGTAAACTTTCCTTTGATTGATGGATTTGATAATGCACAACGAAAGAAATTAGCCAAAGCATTTGGGGCTAAGAATGAAGTAAAGCCAGAAATATTACGTATGATTTCAGAAATCGTACCATATGCGACAAGTTATGATGCACATATGGCAAAGATTGTCATGCAAGATGGAAACGTAATTTATACATCGTATGAATCCATTCCACTTTTAAATAGTTATCTAGAAACCATTGTAAAGTTGAATAAAGATCATGCATGTTTATGGCCTGATATTAATACGGGAAGTATTCAATCTTCGGATTGTACCATAAAAGAATAATCACAGTATTGGATTTCCTTTTGTAATTTGGTATAATTAAAAAGATATAAGGAGGAATTTTATGTCAATCTCTAAAAGTACACAGTATGGTAATATAAATATTTCAATGGATGCGATTGCTTCTTTGGCAGGTGGAGTCGTAACAGAATGCTATGGTGTTGTTGGAATGGCATCTCAGAAATTCGTGAAAGATGGTATTGCGGAATTATTAAAGAAAGAGAACTATACAAAAGGTATCGTTGTACGTCAGGAAGAAGACGGCTTAGAACTTGATTTGTATGTGATTGTTTCACACGGTATTAAAATCAGCGAAGTTGTTCATGAAGTACAAGAACGAGTAAAATATATGTTAGAAAAATCTTTAGAACTGGAATTCAACAAAGTCAATGTGTTTGTCCAGGATGTGAAAGTCATTAAGTAGGTGTAATTGAAAATGGATATGATTAGTGGAAAACTGTTTAAGGATATGTTAGCAAGTGGTGCCAACAACTTGTCAAATAAGTTCAGTGAAATTGACGCATTGAATGTCTTCCCAGTACCAGATGGTGATACGGGGACAAACATGTCTTTAACCTTTAGTGCAGGTGTAAAAGATGCACTTGCATGTCATAGTGATGATGTGTGTGAAATTGCGAAGGTTCTTTCGAAAGGACTTTTAATGGGAGCTAGAGGAAACTCTGGGGTTATTACATCTCAGATTTTTAGAGGTCTTTATCAAGGTGTAGATGGTATGAAGGAAGTCAATGGCTTCCAATTAGCCAATGCTTTGGTAAGTGGATCACGTGTTGCCTATAAGGCAGTTATGCGTCCTGTAGAAGGTACCATTCTTACCGTAGTTCGTGAAGCAGCAGATTATACATATGCGTTTGCGAGCGGGAAAGAAGACGTCACTTGTTTAGAAGTTATGGAAAAGATGGTATTAGAATCTAAAGAAAGTTTAGAGCGTACACCAGATCTTCTACCAGTTCTAAAAGAAGTAGGCGTTGTAGATAGTGGTGGAGCTGGATTATTAACTATTTTTGAAGGTTTCCTTTCTGCTATGAAAGGGACTGTGATTGAAAAAGAAGATGCTAGCGAAAATAAAGAAGTTGCTGGTGCTGCGATGGAGAGTGAAGAATTTGGATATTGTACAGAATTCATCATTCGTTTATCAAGCAGTGGTATGCAACACTTTAAAGAAGAAGCATTAAAGAATTCATTGGCACGTATCGGTAATTCTATCGTATGTGTTCAAGATGATGATATCGTAAAAGTACATGTTCATACATTAACGCCTGGAGAAGCATTGAATCTAGGACAACGTTATGGTGAATTTGTGAAGTTAAAGATTGAAAACATGCAGGAACAACATGAGAATATCATGATGAATGCAAGTGTAGAAGCTGCACCAAAAGAAGAAAAACCAAAACAGAAGTACGCAATCATTACAGTTGCGGCTGGAGATGGTTTACGTGATATGTTTACAGAGTTACGTGCTGATTATGTAATCAGTGGTGGTCAAACAATGAATCCATCTACAGAGGACTTTGTAGAAGCCATTAACGAAGTGAATGCAGAAAACATCTTCATTCTTCCAAACAACTCTAATATTATCTTAGCGGCGCAACAAGCAGCTACGGTATGTGAAGATATGAACGTACATGTAATTCCAAGTAGAAGTATTCCTCAAGGATTATGCGCATGTATCAACTTCAATCCAGATGTTGACTTTGATATGAATCTTTCAGAAATGAACGATGCCTTATCTCTTGTGAAGACTGGACAAATTACGTATGCAATCAAAGATACAACATTCGAAGGCATGGAGATTAAAGCTGGAGATTATATGGGTATCAAAGAAAAAGATATTGTAATTTCGATTACAGACAAAATGGAAGCGACAAAACAATTGATTGATCAAATGGTCGATGAAGAAAGTGAAATCGTAACCTTAATCTATGGTGAAGATGTAAATGAAGAGGAAGCGAATGCCATTTCTTCCTATATCGAAGATAAGTTCGATGTAGAAGTAGAAATGAACAATGGTATGCAACCAGTATATTCCTTCATCATTGGAGTAGAGTAAAACGTAAAAAGTGCCTAACGGCGCTTTTTTATATGATTGAATTTTTATTTTCATGTATGATATGATACTAGAAACAAATATATTGGAGAAATTATATGAACGTAGATTGTAAAAAATATCCTACATTTGATATACATAAGGATACGCATTTATTTATAGAACCGCATCCAAAATTAAGCGATTGTATAGCACATTATACATATATGCAAGATCAATGTTTTGAACAAAATGCCAGTTTAACACTGGTTCCAGATGCAGCAGGTTGTTTGGTCTTACAAGATAGTGGGAATGGTCTTGAGTGTATGTTTTGGGGACCTACTACAAGAAGTGTAAAGGTACATGCAAATCCGAATCTTCATTTTCGCTTCTTTGTGGAATTTCACCCAACGGGTGCCTATGCATTGTTTCATCATGATTTGAACGCGTATATAAATATATTAGCGGATTTGAAGGAAGTGGATGAAACAGTGGAAACAAAGATGATAGAGGCATATCGTACGTCTTCGTATTTGCATACCTTTGTACAACGAGTGGATGAGATCTTTTTAGAACTATTACATAAGAATGAAGAAGAAGATAAAAAGCTAAAAGCTTTTGTATTACAGCCAAGTAAAATTGAGGGCATGGGGTATAGCAAGCGCCATGTTCAACGTTTATACCAAAAGCAACTTGGGTGTAGTCGAAAGGACTATCAACGCGTAGAACGTATCAATCAAGCAGTAAAACACCTTCAAGAAACAAGTGACAGTGTGGCAGTGGTTGCTCAAGCATGTGGGTATTATGATGAATCGCATTTTATTCATGATTTTAGTAGTGTGTTGGGTGTATCTCCAAAACAATACAAAGAAACTATGTCCGTTTTTTACAATGAAGAACGCAAGTTCTAAAGTATACTTTACTTACTGAAGGAGGTACTTATGAAATATCAAGGAATATGTATGGCATCAAGAGATTTAGAGAAGACAAAAGCATTTTATAAGAATTTGTTAGGCGCAAGAGTGATTCAAGATTTTGGTGAGAATATTACGTTAACAGGTGGGTATTCTTTTCAAATCTTACATAGTTGGATGAATTTTCTAGGAAAAGAAGAAAATGAAGTTGTGTTTGGTGGAAATACACAAGAACTTTATTTTGAACATGATGATTTAGAAGAAATCATGGATAAGATAAAACAGTATCAAGTAGAATGTATCCATGGGATACAAGAACACTCTTGGGGACAAAGAGGAATTCGTTTCTATGATCCAGATAAACACATCATTGAAGTAAGTGAAAGTATGTCTTGTATGGTAAAACGAATGAAACAACAAGGAATGAATGAACAAGAAATTCATCAAAAGACGGGATTATCCGTTGCCATGGTAAAACGATTTTTAAGTAAATAGTAAAAAAGCTAGATTTCATAGCTTTTTTTTAGATATGATACAGGTTGTCATATCGGGTGTGCTATACTTTCTAAAAAGAGGAGGAGGTTCATGACAACAGCAACCATAGAATTTGAGATAGAGAAAAGTGTAGAGGAAGTATGGAACGTAATAACGGATTTACAGCAGTATGAATGGCGAAGTGATATCCTTCAAATTAAAATTCTTGATGATAAAACCTTCATAGAAGTATCCAAAGATGATATTGAAACGACATTTACCATTACTACTTTTGAAGTGGGTAAGCGTTATGCCTTCGATATTGATAATAAAAATATGAAAGGGCATTGGATAGGTTTGTTTGAGAAAACAAATAAGGGAACCAAAGTAATCTTTGAAGAACAAGTAGAAGTAAAACATGCGATTATGAAATTGTTTGTGAAGAAATTTCTTACCAAACAACAAACAACATATGTAAATGATTTGAGAAATGTATGGAAATAGGATATCAAGCGTATTCTATTTTTTTTGAAATAAACAGTATATAACAGTTGACAACAGTTATATACTGTTATATACTGTTTATAGAGCAGGAGGAGATTATGAAAATAATTATCAGTAATGCATCCATGGTACCAATCTATGAACAAATCATGGATCAAATAAAGAGTGCCATTGTAAAAGGGGATACATCCTTTGAAGAAGCGCTCCCATCTGTTCGCTCACTGGCAAAAGATCTTAAAATCAGTGCATTGACAGTAAAGAAAGCCTATGACAATCTTGAACGTGAAGGTTTCATCGTTACCATACATGGGAAAGGTAGCTTTATCGCGAATACAAATGCAGATTTATTGTTAGAGGAGCAGAAAAAAGAAGTAGAAGCTGATTTGGAAAAGGCCGTCCAAAAGGCGAAACAATGTGGAATGAGTCTTCAAGAAATTCAAGATTTAATTACACTTATTATGGAGGGATAACTTATGATGCTGGAAATGAAAGATGTTAGAAAACAATACGATCGATTTTTGTTAGATTGTACTTTACGAATAGAAGAGGGGCGCGTTGTAGGCCTTGTTGGTCAAAATGGAGCAGGTAAGACAACTACATTTAAAGCGATGCTTAATCTTATTGATATTGATGCAGGTACCATTTCCTTATTTGGTAAAGCACATGATCAATTAAGTGTAGAAGATAAGATGAAGATAGGCGTTGTGTTAAGTGATGCAGGATTTTCAGAATATCTGAATGTAAAAGGTGTTCTATCCATTGTACGTAACTTATATAAGAACTTTAATGAAACTGAATTTTTAAAGAAGTGTGCAACTTTTCAAATACCGATGGATAAAAAAATAAAAGATTTCTCTACAGGGATGAAGGCAAAATTAAAATTGATTGTGGCAATGAGTCATGATGCGAAAGTATTGATTTTAGATGAACCTACAGCTGGTTTGGATGTCATTGCACGTGATGAATTATTAGATATGTTACGAGGGTATATGGAAGATGAAACACATTCCATCTTGATCAGTTCTCATATTTCATCTGATTTAGAAAGCTTATGTGATGACTTCTATATGATTCATAATGGAAAGATTGTACTACACGAAGATACAGATGTACTCTTAAGTGACTATGGAATTTTAAAAGTAAGCGAAAAACAATTTCAAACATTAGAAAAACAATATATTCTAAAAGTAAAAGAAGAATCATTTGGATATCGTTGTTTAACGAAAGAAAAACAGTTCTTTATGGATAATTACCCAGATATCGTTGTGGAAAAAGGAACGATGGATGAAATGATTTTAATGATGGTGAAAGGAGACTCTATATGAAAGGTTTACTCATAAAAGATTTTCAAGTATTACGTACCAATCGACAATTGTTAATCGTTGTACTCGCAATGTTTGTATTCTTTGGTTTAACCCAAGAGGGTGCTAATGTCTTTATGGTGAGTTATGTGACCGTGGTATCAGGCATGTTGGTTATGAGTACCATTTCTTATGATGAACTCGATCATGGATACTCCTTCTTATTTACACTTCCTATCACACGTTCTTTATATGTACGTGAGAAATACTTGTTTGGATGTATCTTGTCATTCAGTGGATGGTTATTATCTTCTCTTGTATCCACTGGATTATATATGGCACGCTCTTCTGTTATCAATTGGTCCCAATGGGGATTTACGCTAGGTGCTTTTATCTTCATCATCTTCATTCTATTAAGCGTGATGTTGCCAGTACAACTAAAGTTTGGTGGAGAGAAAGGAAGAATTGCCCTAATTGGTATGATTGCAGGAGCATTTGCGGTAGGTGCACTTGTGATAACGGCGGCAAAATACTTCAACATTGATTTTACTTCTTTGTATCAAATGGTAGAATCCATGGGTTCGCTAGGTATTGTGGCGGTAATGGTTGTGGTAACATTGGCAATTGTGGCGGTATCTTATCGCATTTCTTTAAACATAATGAACAAAAAACAATTCTAAGACATATACGATACCTCATAAAGTATGCTATAATAGCACTACTTGTGAGGTATTTTTATGGAACATGAACAATTAGAAGAAGTTAGCTTAAACTGGAGAAAAGAAGTACAAGAAATCTACGCTTCCTTTGATGCATCAAAACAAGTTTTATCCGATGCCAAGAAAGAACAATTGCGTACATTATTGGAAAATCGTGAAGCTGAAGTAAGTATCGATGAATATGTAAATATCATGTATATGGAAGGCAAAACATACGAGAGTGAAGGCAATCGCAATGCAGCAAGATATTGTGCTATGCGTATTTTATGGATGAAAGAATGTTACGAAAAGCCAAAGAAGAAAAGACCTAGGTTTTTAGATATGCATCCTTATACCTTCCGTGATGAAGTAGTAGCGTTTGTTCGTGAATATACAGATTTTCTAACAGAAACATACGCAAATATCAATCGCAAATTACTTATTATCAGTGGACTTCTATTAGTTGTAGTGATTGCGATATTATTCTTTGTGTTGCAGGTGAATATTCTTCTAGCAATCGTCGAGGGAATCGGACTATGTGCATTGAATTTCTGGTTACAGAAAAGAAAGCTTCCAGAGATGTTTCAAAAGAATCAAACCAATGTGATTGAAAAATATATCGATGCGGATCTTTTAGAATTCGATCGTTCATATCGAGTATTTTAAATATATGGTATACTGTCATTGTTATCATAAGTCTACATAGGGTGTTGAAAACTTTGTTCATAATATTCAGTTAAAGGAGATCGTATGGAAACTTTAAGTAAAACTTTTAAATATAAATATGAAATTGCTCTCATAACATTACATATTTTTATCACTTCATATTGTGTCTTTAGTAACCAAATGCAAGTTCAATATACGATGGCGTTTATCATGGTATTTGTCCTCTTTTTCCTAATACATAAGAACTATGTAAATGCAAAACTATACGCTATTAGTATCATTTGTTTACTTCTAGGTTTTGTTTGTCTTCTTTGTCTTTTAAATAACAAAGCTTATGTGGAGGTAATCAACGCATATTGTACACATTTGTTTTTACTTTATACAAGCATTTATATAAGGAATAGAATGTCTAAATTTTAAATAACAGATGTCAGGAATATCTTGATTGTAGTTTTATCTGAGAATATTAATAGAATAGATAGGCTATACGGTAATGTTTGGAAGTTCATTATACTAGCAAATAAAGGATTCATTCTTATACAAAATAGGAATGGGTCCTTTCTACATTATGGAAAATGATGTTAATTTGATGTTTTTAGCACTAAAGTGTTGACAGTGCTAAAAAACTGTCATATACTATTAGCAGACATAGAGGATGAGTGCTAGAAAGGAGTGAATGGAATGTTAACAAACCGTCAGACATTGATTTTTAAAGCCATCGTTGATGAGTTCACGAGAACGGCAGAACCCGTTGGTTCCAAGTCCTTGATGGATATGTTAGATTTTGTTTGCTCAAGTGCTACGATTCGTAATGAAATGGCAGCGTTAGAAGAACTAGGGTTGCTAGAAAAGACCCATACATCAAGTGGTCGTATCCCAAGTAGCAAGGGATATCGCTTCTATGTTGAACATCTAATGGAGAAGCAACTAGACGATACCGTTAAGAATTCTTTAACGCAAATCTTCAGTGAGCGTCATTACTCCATAGAGGAAATCGTCAAGAAGAGTTGTGATATACTTTCTCAGATGACATCCTTAACATCCATTGTATTAGGTCCTGAAAGTCGTACCCAAACCTTACAGCATATTCAATTGTTCCCTTTGAGCGAAAGAAGTGCTGTGGCAGTCTTTATCACAGACCATGGGCATACGGAGAACAAGACATTTAACTTTAATACAGATGTTGGTGTAGAGGATATCAAAACTTGTTGTAACTTATTGAACGATAAGTTAGCAGGAACCCCAATCAATGAAATTGTAGTACGTATGAATGAGATTGAGCCATTGCTTGCATCTCATGTAGCTCGTCATGAAGTGTTATTTGAAGCCTTTGTGAACGCATTTATGCGATTTGCGACAAACAATGTGTATTGTAGCGGTCAATCCAACATGCTCTATCAACCGGAATTTGCGGATATAGAGAAGTTAAAGGAATTGATGAAAATGCTAGAAGATAGTTCTTTGTTTCGTCAGATTGCGAATCATGAAGGAAACATGGCAATTGAAATTGGTGGAGAACATGAACTTATTCAAGTCAACAATGTGGCGGTCATTTCTTCGAAGTTCAAAATCAATGATGATGAACAAGGGGAGCTAATGATTGTTGGACCTACTCGCATGCAATACAACCGTGTGGTTGCGTTGATGGAGTATATGAGTAAAGTAATTGAAGATATGTATAGGAATGAACGATAGGAGGTCAACATGCAGGACGAAAAAGATGTAGTAGAAAAAGAAACATGTGATTGTGAATGCAATGAAGAAGTTGTTAATGAAGAAAACAAAGAAGTAGAACAGGCAGAGGCTTCCAAAGAAAGCAAGGAAGATAAAAAATCTAGTAAGTTTGGTAAGAAAAAGAAAATTGAAGAATTAGAAGAAGAAATTATAAAATTAAAAGAAGAAATCGCCGCTAGTAAGAATGCTTATTTCAAAGCATATGCAGATGCGGAAAACTTGAAGAAACGTTTACAAAGTGAAGCAGACAATGTTCGTAAATATCGTATTCAAGGATTTGCTTCTGAAGTATTACCAATTATTGATAACCTAGAGCGTGCGCTTAATGTAAAGAGCGAAGATGAAGCATTAAAAAACTATGTAAAAGGGTTTGAAATGATTTATCAGCAGTTGATCGCCGTACTAGATAAAGAAGGCGTTAAAGAAATTGAAGCGTTGAATCAACCATTTGATCCAAACATCCATCAAGCATTGATGCAAGAAACGATAGAAGGTGTGGAATCAGGAATTGTTGTGGAAGTGCTTCAAAAAGGATATATGTTAAAAGATCGCGTATTACGCGCTACACTTGTAAAAGTAAGTGAATAAAATAGGAGGAAATGAACATGAGTAAAATTATTGGTATTGACTTAGGTACAACAAACAGTTGTGTGTCTGTAATGGATGGTGGAGAATGTAAAGTAATTACAAATCCAGAAGGAAATCGTACAACTCCATCTGTTGTGGCTTACAAAAACGGTGAAAGAATCGTTGGTGACGCTGCAAAACGTCAGGTAGTAACAAACAAAAACACAGTAAGTTCTATCAAACGTTTAATTGGTACAAATGACAAAGTAGAAATGGAAGGGAAACAATACACTCCTCAAGAAATTTCTGCAATGATTCTTCAATATTTAAAAGGTTATGCAGAAGATTATTTAGGTGAAAAAGTTGAAAAAGCAGTTATTACAGTACCTGCATACTTCAACGATGCACAGCGTCAAGCTACAAAAGATGCTGGTAAAATCGCTGGATTAGAAGTAGAACGTATCATCAATGAACCAACAGCTGCAGCACTTGCTTATGGTATTGATAAAACAGATAAAGAACAAAAAGTTCTTGTATATGACTTAGGTGGAGGAACATTTGACGTTTCTATCCTTGAGTTGGCAGATGGTACATTTGAAGTATTATCTACAAACGGAGATACAAAACTTGGTGGAGATGACTTCGATAATGTGATCGTTGATTGGATGGTAGATACATTCAAGAAAGAACAAGGTTTTGATTTACGTAAAGATACAATGGCAATGCAACGTTTAAAAGAAGCTGGAGAAAAAGCGAAAAAAGATTTAAGTGGTGTTGTTCAAACACAGATTAGTTTACCATTTATCTCTGCAGGTGCAGATGGACCTCTTCACTTTGAAGCAACTTTAACACGTGCTAAATTTGATGAAATGACAAAGACATTAGTAGAACGCACAATGGAACCAGTACGTAATGCATTACGTGATGCTGGTCTTACAAAAAATGATATTCACCAAGTATTATTAGTAGGTGGATCTACTCGTATCCCTGCTGTTCAAGAAGCAGTGAAGAGTGTATTAGGAAAAGAACCAAACCGTTCTGTAAATCCTGATGAAGTAGTAGCAATGGGTGCAGCAATTCAGGGTGGAGTTATCCAAGGAGATGTAAAAGACGTATTATTGTTAGACGTTACTCCATTGAGCTTAGGTATTGAAACAATGGGTGGAGTTATGACAGTATTGATTCCACGTAATACAACTATCCCAACAAGTAAATCACAAGTGTTCTCAACTGCAGCTGATAACCAGCCAGCAGTAGATATCCGTGTATTACAGGGTGAACGTCCAATGGCAAACGACAACAAAGAATTAGGTATGTTTAAATTGGATGGTATTGCGCCAGCACGTCGTGGTGTACCTCAAATCGAAGTTACCTTCGATATTGACGTTAATGGTATCGTACATGTTTCCGCAAAAGATAAAGGAACTGGTAAAGAACAATCTATTACAATTCAAAATACAAGTGGATTAAGTGATGAAGAAATCGATCGTATGGTTCGTGAAGCTGAGGAACACAAAGCGGAAGATGAACAACGTAAAGAAGAAATCGATTTGCGTAACCGTGCAGAAGGATTCATTGCACAGATTGACGGTATGTTAGCAGATAGCGGAGATAAGATTGATGCTGCTCAGAAAGAAGAAACTCAGAAACTTCGTGATGATCTTCAGAAAGCATTAGATGACAACGATATGGCTAGTGTAAAAGAGAAATTAGATGCTCTTGAAAAAGCTGCTCAGGCTGCAAGTGCTCAAATGTACCAACAACAACAAGCTGGTGGTGCTGATGCAGGTGCAACTGGAGCAAATGACGATAACGTTGTAGATGCAGAATTCGAAGAAAAGAACTAATTAACATAACGACAAAACAAGTGCATGCGCTTGTTTTGTCTGTTGCATAGTATTGTGTTTTCTAAGGGAAGACAAGTATGAAGAATTCATTAGGAAGGTGATGACATTGGAAAAAAGAGATTATTATGAAGTCCTTGGTCTACAAAAAGGGGCCAGTGACGATGAAATAAAAAAAGCATATCGTAAGATGGCCAAGAAATATCACCCAGACATTAATAAAGATCCAGGGGCAGAAGAAAAATTTAAGGAAATCAACGAAGCAAACGAAGTATTAAGTGATCCCCAAAAGAAAGCTACCTATGACCAATTTGGTCATGCTGGCATGGATGGTGCTGGTGGTTTTGGCGGAGGACAAGGCTTCGGTGGATTTGATGACCTTGGAGATATTTTCGGTTCTTTCTTTGGCGGTGGTTTTGGTGGTGGTTCATCTCGTCGTCAAAGCAATGGTCCACGTAAAGGAAATGATCGTTTTATGCAGATGCGCATTGATTTTATGGATGCCATCTTTGGTAAAACAGAAACAGTTACTATTGATGTAGACGAACAATGTGATGAATGTATGGGAAGTGGAGCAAAATCCAAGTCCGATATTAAATCATGTTCACGTTGTAATGGTACAGGAAGTGTCACAACACAACAACGTACTCCATTTGGTGTATTCCAATCACAAAGTGTATGTCCAGAATGTAATGGTAGTGGAAAGACAATTGTGAACAAATGTCCAAAATGCCATGGCAAAGGATATGAACATAAACGTGTAAAACTAGATATTAAGATTCCTGCTGGAATTCAATCTGGTCAACAGGTGAGAGTACAAAACAAAGGAGAACGCGGTGTCAATGGTGGTGCTAATGGAGATTTGTACATCGAAGTTTTAGTCACAAGACATAAACAATTTGTACGTGATGGAAACGATATTCGTATTTCCATTCCATTGAGTGTTATTGATGCAGTGTTAGGATGTAAAGTAGATGTTCCTACGGTATATGGAGATGTAGAATTGTCCATACCAGCAGGTACACAACACGGGCAATTGTTCCGCTTAAAAGGAAAAGGTGTAAAAACAACACGTGGTCAAGGTGATCAATATGTTGAAGTACAACTTGAAATTCCTACGAAGATTAGCAAAGAAGAACGTGAACTTTACGAAAAGATTAAAAAGAAACAAGAACACGAATCCCCATTTGATAAATTTAAGAAAGCGTTTAAGTAGAGGATAAGACATCTTTATTAGGAAGGTGTCTTTTTTTTCTTAATCGAAATATTCTTTTGTAAAGTTCATAAATACAACGATTTGTTAAAAAAGTGTTGAAATTCTTTTTCAAACAGTTATGATAGTTAGTGTAAACTAACTTCAAGGAGATTGCTATGCGACTTACACAAGAGAAATTAAACTATTTACTGTACATAAACCAGCATCAGCACACGATTTATACGATGACAGATATTGCAGGAAGATTAGGGATAAACAAATCAACGCTCAGTAAAGTACTGAGTAGTTTCTACCAAGAGGGGTATATGGTGGAAAAAGGAAAGATACAACTTTCAAAAGAAGGATTGGCATTGGCGAAAACTTGGCAAGAGGAAATTGACAACATTACCAAATGGCTTTTGGAAACCACAGCTATCACATTGGCCGAAGCAAAACAAGAAGCACTGAGTTTTGCGTTACATATGTCGCAACATACAAAGGAAAGCTTATTGAAAGTGAATGAAATGCATAACTTTCTATATGTGCTAGAAGATGTAAAAATGATATATGGGGAAATGATGAGCATGCACATTAAGGATGGTGAATATCCCTTTAGTTTTACATTGTACAAGGATCAAGTAGAAAATCGTTTGGAAATTTCAATGTCAAATGAAGCATTTTATCATCCTGGGGTGTTGAAAATAGAAGAAGGAAAAGGATTTTTAGTTTTACATTATCATGAGATAGAGGTACGCTCTAAGCATGGGAAAACAGTAGTTAAAGGGACACTAGAACATCTTCAATATGATAATGGACTAACCTATATGGATGCGAAACCTTGGAAAGATAGCTTCTTAATTCCAATTGCTGGAATTGAATTTTATCATAGTAAACAGGAACGTATACTACAAGGACATTTAAAGTTAAAGATGAAAGTAAGTGTAAAAACGAACGAAATGCCAGAAAGTATTGCATTACTTGCGATTATTTTCAAATAATGTTTCCACTATGGAAACATTTTTAAATATATAGCAGAATAGATAAAATCAAGTAAAATTAGTCAAGGCTAATAAAAATGTATTTTGAAAGCATCGAAATGTTTCTATGGGGGCAACCATTTTGCTTGTTGCATAATCCTCTGTATTTGATATGATATTTACTATAGTTAGATTAAACTAACTTATATAGGAGGATATTATGAATTATAAATTTACGAAGATTGCTTTGGCTTCGACCATGGTATTTGGAATGCAGTTTACAAACATATCACAACTTTTTGCGGCAGATCATACTGCTGTTACGAGTACTGTCTCAAATACACAATCGATGAAAGTAAAGGCATCATTAAAAAATGCTACAAATATTGCGAATAATTCGATGGCTTCGGGTGCTTTGATGAGTGAAGCAACGCTAGAAATAGTAGATGATAAAATGTACGCAACAATCGAATTTCAAACATTGAAAATTGGTAACATTGAAGGAAATGCCACAAAGGTAAAGTATTATCCTGGAGCACTTGCGAATAAGGATGCAGTGACACCGGCAGAAAGTGATGTTACACTCCGTACACTTGCGGATGGGTCGAAGGTTGAAAAAACAGTGAGAATACCAGTAATAGCGAATGAGACTGGTAGCTATGGAACTTATCTTAATATTACGATTTCACCCCTTGATATGGCTCAAGATGCATATGTAGAAATTGATGTACAGGCAAGTTTGAAAGAACAATTAGTGAGTAAGATTACGAATGCTAAAACATATAAAGCTGATGCATATACGCAGGATTCTTTCGCTAGTTTACAAACAGCAATTATAGAAGCACAAGGTGCGATAGATGATGATGCTGAAGTAAATGCATTACAGGATGCTATGAATGCACTTGATAATGCAATAGCAGGGTTAGTAAAAATAGAAGAACCTGTGGATTTAGCGGATGGAACATATCGTGTTCCAGTCAATGTATTAAAGATTGATGGAGTTAATCAATCAATGGCTGCAAGTGCTGTTAAGGGTGCGAGTATTACAGTAAAAAACAATGAAATAGTTGTAGATTTAGAATTAGGTGCTGTGAGTGCTTATGGACAGACAGCTTATATTGAGCGCTTAGATGTTGAAAATACTACAAGCATGAGTCGTAGTGTGAGTACTTGGGAAACAGCAGAAGTGACAAAAAATGATGCTGAAGGACATGTGCGTGGAGTACGTTTTACATTAAGTGAAAATCTTGAAAATACAAATGTGAAATTTTATTACGGAGGAAGTGAGATAGGGTCAGATGCAATTCTTTACTTGGGCTTAAATGACGCTGAAAAACAAGTAACAAGTGTGTTCGAGAGTGATGGAACTTATGAAGTAAACGTAGCGTTATGGAATGCAACAAGTGATCAAGCTTCTATGGCCGCTTCAGCAATCAGTGAAAAAGCAACCATTACTGTAGAAAATGGAAAAGCTATGATGTATGTAACATCTAAGAAAATGATGATGGGTTCAATTACAGCTTACTTACAAGAGTTAAAAGTGAATAATGGTACAGAGTATATAAATGCAAAAATCTTTATGAAGGATAGTAATCATAATCCAACCATCTTCTCTTTCGATTTACCAAGTGAGGATGCCATGTTAGATGTGAAGGTAAATCCAATGGTTGCGTTAATGGGGAACAGTGATATCCCAGCACGCTTGAAAGTGGATTATACAACACTTGAAAAAGTATCCAATGATATCAAAAAGCCTTCACAAAGTGTTGCGCCTGATGCATCACCAGAGAAAACACCAAATGCAACACCAGAAGTGAAACCAACGGATACAACTACTCCAAATGTGAGTGAAACAATAAAAAAAGAAGCATCACCTAAAACTGGAGATACTACAAGACTTGGATTATATGGAGGATTATTATTCACAAGTATTGCAGGGATTTTCTTAGCAGGGGTTTTCTTCATTAAGAAAAAGAAGCTATGTCGTTCATAAAAAAAATTAGTTTCTTATGCGTTGCAGCTTTCCTAGTGTGTATGCAATATGAGCCGATAACGGCAACGAGTGATGGAGCATATGTAATAACATGCTCCTCTTCGTATGTAAATCCTCTGACTGGAGCCACAGAAGATGGTGGTTCCAATATTGAACTAGGAAATAGCATGGTTTCTAGTATCGTGGAGTCACACGCTTTAGTAGAACAAACGCAAGGTGCACTTTATGTAACCGTTGGTCTTGGATTGGCTTCTAATGTTTCAAATGTACGTTTCCAATTAATGAATAGCGATGGAACTCGTTCTAGTGTGAGTGGTGTGATTACAGGGAGTTCGCAAGCGAATGGAGATACAGTGAATCATTATCGTATCCAGGTGAGTGCATTAACCCAATATATCAGTCCTATTATATATGTTGGACCTATGGGTCGTGACGTACAATTCTTTATTCAAATGAATCCTAACACGTTAACAGCAGGTACAGGTATCTATAATAGCCATATGATTACAAGCACAACCCCTTCACCAACCGAGAATACGCAACCTTCAACCGCTACAAAAGAAGAAACAAAAGAGGAAAGCAAAGAAGAAATTGCAGATAAAAATGTAGATACAGAAGAAAAAAACAGAGAAACGACAAAGAAGAATACCCAAACTTCTTCAACAGTAACAAAACAATCACTTTTTAAAGATGTAAAAGGATTGTCTTCACATCCAATACAAGAAGAACGTTCTAACATATGGCTCTACACAAGTATTGGAGTACTATTCGTTTTGATTATAGCAGGAGGTAGTTTCTATTATGTTAAAAAAATTAAGAAGTAGCCTGTTGTGTGGAGCATCCCTTCTCCTATTATGTGGATGTGTCAGTCAAAATCAAAAAAGCATATCAAGTGAAAAGATAGTGGTGACATCAGTAAGTATTGCGGAAATTTTAAATGCATTGGAGGTGGACACAAAGCAAATTGTAGGTGTACCATCGAGTGATACTTACGAATTACCCAAAGCATATCAAAATATCAAAACAATAGGGACTCCAATGTCTCCAGATATGGAAATCATAGCACAATTATCCCCATCACTTATATTAAGTCCTAATTCATTGGAAGATGATTTAGCAAAAAAATATGAAAAAGCAGGCTTTCGTTCTTCGTTCCTTAATATGAAAAGTGTAACAGGAATGTATAAGAGTATCGAAGAATTAGGAACTTTGTTAGATAAAGAAAGCCAAGCAAAAAAATTGGTGAATGAATTTGTCACCTATATGAAAGAATATAAAGCAACAAATCAAGAGAAGACACAACCAAAAGTGTTGATTTTAATGGGACTTCCAGGCAGTTATGTAGTTGCGACATCTTCTAGTTATGTAGGAGATCTTGTGAAACTTGCTGGTGGAGAAAACGTTTATGGAGATGGAGATGGAAAAGACTTTTTGAATGTAAACCCAGAAGATATGTTAAAGAAACAACCGGATATGATTTTACGAACATCTCACGCAATGCCAGATCAAGTGAAGGAAATGTTTGCGAAGGAATTTAGTGAAAATGATATTTGGAGTCAATTTGATGCTGTCCAAAAGAATAAAGTTTATGATTTGCATCATGAAAACTTTGGGATGAGTGCAAACTTCAATTATCAAACAGCATTGAAGGAATTGGAAGGTATTTTATATGGGGATGATTAAACAACATCCCCGACTTTTCTTGTTGGGTTTATTTCTGATTTTAGGTCTCTGTTTTTTTGTGTCTATTAATGTGGGAAGTATTAAAGTAAGTCCTGTGGATTTATTGAAAGGTCTTTTCATAGAATATAATAAAGATGTTGCCAGTATTTATAATATCCGTTTTCCAAGAGTATTTGTAAGTATGTTGACTGGGGCAGCACTTGCTCTTTCGGGTTTATATTTACAAGTTGTTTTGAAAAATCCACTTGCAGATCCAAGTATTATTGGAATATCTTCTGGGGCATCCTTAGTCTCATCACTTATCATCTTGTGGTTACCACAACTCTATTTCTTTACGCCTGTATTTGCCTTTGTAGGAGGATTGACAACATTTGCTATTATTTACTCCCTTTCGTGGAAATCAGGCTTACAAGTCACTAGAATATTGCTGATAGGAGTAGCGTTAAACTATACGTTATCGGCAATTTCGCAGTTTGTAGTTTCATCGTCCTCCACCATTTCATCACAGGGAAGTGGACAGATGACCTTTATGACATGGAAGGATGTTTCACCACTTGCTATCTATTTGATACCCTTGTTGATTCTATCATTGTTTCTGTTTAAAGCTTGTGATTTGATGGGATTAGAAGATAAAACGCTTTTATCACTAGGGATAAATGTAAACGTGTATCGTTTGTTGTTGTCCTCACTTGCTGTATTCTTGTGTAGTATTAGTGTTTCAATAGCTGGTGTCATCAGTTTTGTAGGTTTGATTGTTCCACATATTGCACGTTTATTTGTTGGAAATCAACATCGCTATCTATTGCCAGTAACACTTGTATTAGGGGCGATTCTACTGTTGTGTGCAGATACCCTTGGTCGCGTCTTATTGGCACCTTATGAAATTTCTAGTGCGATCATGATGGCAGTACTAGGAGGACCCTTATTTATTATTTTATTAAAACGAGGTATGCAAGATGATTGAACTAAAACAACTTGATTTCTCTTATACGAATCAACCATTTATGAAGAATGTATCCATTCAATTCATAAAAGGACATTTAACTTCCATCATTGGCGCAAATGGGAGTGGAAAATCTACACTTTTGATGTTAATGAGTAAGATTCTTCATGA
Organism: Amedibacillus sp. YH-ame10; assembly: GCF_053848885.1. NCBI lineage: Bacteria > Bacillati > Bacillota > Erysipelotrichia > Erysipelotrichales > Erysipelotrichaceae > Amedibacillus > Amedibacillus sp. YH-ame10. The sequence continues at coordinate 65,250 of NZ_JBSPFA010000005.1, read as the reverse complement.
ACAAAGTGGGGAAGTGTTCATCGAAGGAAAAGACATTCAAACATATACATTAAAAGATTTCGCAAAACAAGTAGCAGTTGTACATCAAAAAAATAATATGCAAAATGATGCGAAAGTAGAAACCCTAGTTGGATATGGAAGATTACCATATCTATCCTATATGCAACGCTTATCAAGTAATGACTACGAAATTATAGAATGGGCACTTGAAGTAACTGGTCTACTACAATTACGTCATGCGAATTTTAAAACATTATCTGGTGGACAACAACAAAGAGTTTGGATCGCAATGGCACTTGCACAAAAAACACCAATTTTATTGTTGGATGAACCAACAACATACTTAGATATTAAATATCAAGTAGAAATATTAAACCTGATAAAAAAAATAAACAAAGAGTATCATATGACAATCGTAATGGTACATCATGATATTAATCAAGCGTTACATTATAGCGATGATATTATCGCTATGAGACAAGGAAAAATTCTTTTTCATGGACCTGCGCATGATGTTATTCATGAAACATCGCTACGAGCTGTTTATGATTGTGAGTTCCAAATGATAGAACACGAAGGACATAAAATTGTTTTGAATGTTGCGATTACATAATGTTCATTCTGTATACGTATTTATTTTGTTATGAAAATAGTTTCAAAAAAACAATCTGAAAACATGACTCAAATGGATTGACTTTTTATATGAGATACTATAAACTTATGAATAAGAACAAAAAGCAATGATCGGGACTATCCTGTATTCCGCTGGTGTAGAGAGCTGTCGTGTGGTGAAAGACAGTGCAGAGAATAAGGGAAACTCACCCGTAAGCTGTAACCTGAAAGCACTTAGTGTAAGTAAACGTTACCGAAGACTCACACGTTATCGTGAGAACGTATTCGTAGTTTGGATATGTGAGTGGGCAGTATTCTGCCAATAAGAGTGGTACCGCGTAGGTTAAGTTAACTTTCGTCTCTTGTATGGGATGAGAGTTTTTTTGTTTATAAGAGGAGGATCTTTTATGAAGGGTTATGAAAAGTACAAACGACAGTATTATTTACCACCAGAAACATGTATGGAATGGGCAAAGAAAGAGTATATTCAAAAAGCACCAAAATGGTGTAGTGTGGATTTACGTGATGGAAATCAATCTTTAATCATCCCAATGAGTCTAGATGAGAAAGTTGAATTTTTCAAATTACTAGTAGAAGTTGGATTCAAAGAAATAGAAATTGGATTTCCTGCGGCTAGTGAAACAGAGTTTGAATTCCTACGTAAATTGATCGATGAGCATATGATTCCTGATGATGTAACCATTCAGGTATTAACACAAGCACGTGAACATATTATTCGTCGTACATTTGAAGCTGTAAAAGGCGCAAAGAACGCAGTGATTCATGTATACAACTCTACTTCTTTTGCACAACGTGAACAAGTATTTAAGAAATCTAGAGAAGAAGTGAAACAGATTGCAGTAGAAGGTGCGAAATTACTTAAGAAGTTAACAGAAGAAGATGGTGGAAATTATCGATTCGAATATTCTCCAGAAAGCTTTACAGGGACTGAAATTGAGTATGCATTGGATGTATGTAATGCCGTATTGGATGTATGGCAACCAACATCCGAAAACAATGTGATTATCAATCTTCCAGTAACGGTACAAATGAGTATGCCACACATCTATGCACAACAAATCGAATACATGTGTAAACATATGAAATATCGTGAACATGTGATTGTATCTTTACATCCTCATAATGATCGTGGATGTGGCGTTGCGGATACAGAACTTGGTATTTTAGCTGGGGCAGATCGTATTGAAGGTACATTGTTTGGAAATGGAGAGCGTACGGGTAATGTAGACATTATTACCTTAGCTATGAACATGTATGCACATGGAATTGATCCAGAATTGAACTTCCATGATATGCCACATATTGTTGAAGTATATGAACGTGTGAGTCGTATGGAAGTACCAATGCGTCATCCATATGCAGGACAACTTGTATTCGCTGCATTCTCTGGTTCTCATCAAGATGCGATTGCGAAAGGAATGCACTATCGTGATGAAGTGGATCCAAGTCATTGGACAGTTCCTTATTTACCAATCGATCCAAGAGATGTTGGACGTGTGTATGAAACGGATGTTATTCGTATCAATTCACAATCTGGCAAGGGTGGAATTGGATACATGTTGGAAGAGTATTATGGATACGATCTACCAAAAGATATGCGTGAAGATGTTGGATACTTTATGAAAAATGTATCGGATCATGAACATAAAGAATTGTTGCCAAATGAGGTAAACGATTTATTCCAAAAAGAATACATGAATGTAAATATGCCATATGAATTAATCGATTACTATTTTACAAAAGTAGATGATCGAGTAACTTGTAGTTTAAACATTACCTTTGATGGAGAAGAAATGGATATTGGAGGTAGCGGTAATGGTCGTTTGGATGCAATCAGTAATGCATTACGTGACAATACTAAATTACAATTTGATATTTTAGATTATAAAGAACATGCATTGAGCAAAGGTTCTACATCTAAGGCTGTTTCTTACGTGAAAATCATTGATTGCCGTCAGAAACATCAATGGGGTGTAGGATTGGATGAAGATATTATCGCATCCAGTGTAAAAGCATTGTTCTCTTGTATCAATCGAGCAGTGTTACAAAAAAGAACAGAAGAAACAAAGTAGGAGGATAAAGACATGGGAATGACAATGACACAAAAGATTCTAGCTGCACATGCAGGATTAGAATCAGTTACAGCAGGACAGCTGATTGAAGTAAACTTAGATATGGTGTTAGGGAATGATATCACTTCACCTGTTGCGATTAATGAATTTGAACGATTTGGTTTTAATGAAGTTTTTGATCCAGGAAAAGTAACGATGGTAATGGATCATTTCGCACCAAACAAAGATATAAAAGCAGCACAACAGTGCAAAGCTTGTCGTACCTTTGCACATGCAAAAAATATTGAAAACTTCTTCGATGTTGGAGAAATGGGAATTGAACATGCTTTGTTACCTGAAAAGGGAATTGTAGGACCTGGTGAATGTATTATTGGTGCGGATTCCCATACTTGTACCTATGGTGCCTTAAATGCATTTTCAACAGGTGTTGGAAGTACTGATATGGCAGCGGGTATGGCAATTGGGAAATGTTGGTTTAAAGTGCCTGAAGCTATCAAGTTTGATCTTCGTGGAAAACTATCTCCAAATGTAAGTGGAAAAGATGTCATCCTTCATATCATTGGAATGATTGGAGTAGATGGTGCATTGTATAAATCGATGGAATTTAGCGGTGTAGGTTTACAATATCTTTCTATGGATGATCGTTTATGTATTGCGAACATGGCAATTGAAGCTGGGGCAAAAAATGGAATCTTTGAATACGATGATGTCACACGCGAATATGTAGATGGAAGAGTCAATCGTCCATATAAAACATATCGTGCAGATGCAGATGCGGAATATCATAACATCTACCACTTAGACTTAAGTTCTATCAAACCAACGGTAGCATTCCCACATCTTCCTGAAAATACACGTGCAGTTGAAAGTATTGATGAAGATATTATCATCGACCAAGTTGTCATTGGCTCTTGTACCAATGGTCGTATTTCCGATATGAAAATTGCGGCAGAAATTTTCGAAGGAAAACATGTAGCAAAAGGAATGCGTGCAATTATTATTCCAGCGACACAAAGCATTTACATGGAATGTGTAAAACTAGGTTATATTGAAACCTTTATCAATGCAGGATGCATTGTATCTACACCAACATGTGGACCATGTCTTGGTGGATATATGGGTATTTTAGCAGAAGGTGAACGATGTGTTGCGACAACCAACCGTAACTTTGTTGGACGTATGGGACATGTAGAATCCGAAGTATACCTTGCAAGTCCAGCTGTTGCGGCAGCAAGTGCAATTGCAGGTAAAATCGTAGCACCAGAGATACAGGGAGGTAAATAGCATGAAAACAAGTGGATTTGTTCATAAATACGGGGATAATGTAGATACGGATGTAATTATTCCTGCACGTTATTTAAATACAAGTGATCACAAAGAATTGGCCGCAAAATGTATGTGTGATATCGATGCGGATTTCGTAAAGAATGTAAAAGTGAACGATATTATGGTTGCGGGCTTTAACTTTGGGTGTGGTTCTTCTCGTGAACACGCACCAATCGCGATCAAAGCAAGTGGTATTTCTTGTGTCATTGCGAAAAGTTTTGCGCGTATCTTCTATCGCAATGCAATCAACATTGGCTTACCAATTTTAGAATGTGAAGAAGCGAGCAATCGCGTCAGCGCAAACGATGAAATTGAAATCAATTTTGACACTGGTGAAATTGTAAATAAAACAAAAAAAGAAACTTATCAAGCACAACCATTTCCTGCATTTATTCAAAACATTATGAAACATGATGGTTTGATGAATGCAATCAAAAAGGGAGAAATCAAATAATGAAGAAACATATTGCGGTCATTCCAGGAGATGGCATTGGTCCTGAAATCGTAGCGGAAGCTGTCAAAGTATTAGATGTCATCGCAAAGAAATTCAATCATGAGTTTGCATATACCAACGTTATCGCTGGTGGATGTGCTATTGATCAATTTGGTAAATCATTACCCGAAGAAAGCTTACAAGCATGTCTTGCGAGTGATTCTGTATTATTAGGCGCAGTAGGTGGTCCTAAATGGGACAATGTAGATCCTAACATTCGTCCAGAGAAAGCACTTTTAGGCATTCGTAAAGAAATGGGTCTTTATGCGAACTTACGTCCAGCAAAAATATTCCCACAACTTGCGGATGCATCACCACTTCGTAAAGATATCGTGGAAAATGGAATTGACTTTATGGTCGTTCGTGAATTGATTGGTGGTGTGTATTTCGGTGAAAAGAAAACCGAAATGGTAAATGGTGAATTGTATGCATGTGATAGTATGTGTTACTACGAACATGAAGTTCGTCGCATTGCTCACACAGCATTTCAAACTGCACGTAAACGTAACAGCAATGTCATTTCTGTAGATAAAGCAAATGTATTAGATTCTTCACGCTTGTGGCGAAAAGTAATGCATGAAGTTGCGCAAGAATATCCAGATGTAACATGCACAGATATGTTAGTAGATAATACTGCCATGCAAATTGTAAAGAATCCTGCACAATTTGATGTCGTTGTGACAGAAAATATGTTTGGGGATATCTTAAGTGATGAAGCGAGTATGATTACAGGAAGTATTGGACTTATACCGAGTGCTTCTTTAGGTGAAACAAAGCGTGGAATGTATGAACCAATTCATGGTTCCGCACCAGATATCGCTGGACAAAACATTGCCAATCCAATTGGAACAATTCTTGCAGCCGGTATGATGTTGAAGTACGCATTTGATATGGATGCGGAAAATGCCATGATTGAAAAAGCTGTAGAAGATGTCTTAAATGATGGGTATCGTACAGGTGATATCATGGAAGTAGGCAAAACAAAAATGTCATGTAGTGATATGGGAAGTAAAATCGTAGAGTATATCGAAAAAGCATAGAAGTTCTGAAATAGAACTTCTTTTCTTTTTACTTGAAAACTTGAAATAAAAAGGATATGAGTTTGATTTCAACCAGTTGAACACCCATATCCAATTATTTCATTTTTTGTAAACGTTTGATTAAAGTCTCTTTTGTATTCCATGTAGGATCTTCCAATACCCATTCATACAGCATAGAAAGAACTTCTCCAATTTCTTTGCCAGTATACCCTAAGCGCATAACATCATGACCATTCAATGCCAAATCCTTCTTATGAAGGATATCTTTTTCTTCTTCCATTAATGATATCATGGCTTTACACTCCAGAACATTATCAATAAGTGCTTGTGCTAATTCTGGATTCTTTCCATGATTATCTGCGATTTGTACATCCAATGCTTCGAAAGCCAAACCTACATCATTGGAAAACTTACTAAGATACTTGCGAAGCACCTTTCGTGTTGGCTTCACATAGTAATCATGATATAAAATAAGATCACAAACACGCTGTATCGTAGCGTTATCGTAATGCAGTTCCTTTAAGTAATGTTGTGCAATACGCTGCGATTGCAGGGCATGTCCTTTATAATGCGCACTTCCTTGTTCATCAATTGTACAACATAATGGTTTACCTATATCATGAAACACAATGGCTAGTTTTACATATAACGAATCCTCAGTTGTATGGTTTAAGGCAACATCCGTATGCGTAAAGACATCATACACATGCCATTTTGTAGGTTGTTTATAATCGTATAGAGATGCATAATCAGGAATGATTTCTAAGAGAATGTTTGCATCTCGCAACATGCGTAAGGTGTTTGGTTTACTCGCCATCAAAATTTTATTGAATTCATCACGGATGCGTTCTTTTGATACATACTTTAAATCTTGATGATGAACTTGGATGGCATTCCATGTGTTGGATTCTATTTCAAATCGAAGTTGAGAAGAGAAACGCAAAGCCCGTAGCATCCGAAGTGCATCTTCTTCAAAACGTACCATGGGATCTCCAACACATCGAATGATACCTTGATGAATATCTTCTTGTCCATGATGTGGATCAACGATTCCTACTTCTGGATGAAAGGCAATGGCATTCATTGTGAAATCTCTACGTTTTAAATCATCCTCTATATGGGGTGTAAAAACAACCTGGTCAGGAGAGCGATGATTTTGATAGGATTGATCTATGCGATAAGTTGTGATTTCTACAGGTTCTTCATCAAGAAGTACAGTGATTGTGCCATGTTTTATTCCAGTAGGAAGAGCCTTGCATCCAGCTTGTGTAAACCAAGAAAGCATATCTTCCGCTTTTGCACTGGTGGTAATATCATAATCATGCAAGTCACGTTGCATGAGCATATCACGTACACATCCACCCACAAGAAAAGCTTGCGCGTGATGCATGCGCAAGAATTTTAATATCTCAAAAATATAAATAGGGATATGATAATTCGTATTCATAGTACTATTATATAATGATTTATACGAACTAAAAAGGAAAAAGTATTAAAAATTCATCCAAGAACACATATTACATGATATAATAAAAAAAAGCAATCAAAAAAAACTGGGAAGATTTACAAATTTTAGTGGTCTGGAGAGAGTATATGAAAACAAACGTTAAAGAAATGGAAGTAGATATTTTTGAATATCTATCAAGAGCAAATAATCAGTTCTTCTTTTTGTATGATTTTGAAGAAAATCAAGTTCGCTGGTCATCGAACTCATTGGATGTTTTTGACATTAAGGAAGAATTTGATTGGAGTCAATTGATTCATCCTTTAGACATGGAGTCTTTTGAAGCACAATGTCAAGAAATACAAAGAAGACATACAGGACAGTTTTGTAACGATTTTAGATTCAAGGGAAAAGATGGAGAATATATCTGGGTACAATGCAACGGAAGCATGGTGATTTCTTCTTCACGAGATAAATTTATTTTATCGGGAATTCTAAGCCTTATTGAAGTGAAGAATCATTATGATCCTGTTACCAATTTACGCTATATTAGTAGCTTTAGAGATTCCTTGGAAGAGATTAGTAAAACTGCTATTCCATGGGGAATCCTTTTGATTGGGATTGATGATTTTAAACAAATTAATGATTTATATTCCTATGCATTTGGAGATAAAGTGTTGGGAGATTTTGCGAATCGTTTGGCAAGCTTACTTCCAAGCGCTGCGCAGTTATTTCGATTAGATGGAGATAGCTTTGGTATTTTGTATCCAAAAGCTGATGTAAGTACCTTGATGGATTTATACCATCGTATCCAAGAAGATGCACAAGAAACTATTACCATCAATAATGTTACCGTTTCTTTAACGGTTTCTGGTGGTATTTCTAAATATCCTGATGATGGGGAAAATGCAGATGATTTATATCGTAATGTAAGAATTGCGTATATTGAATCAAAACGTCGTGGGAAACGACAGATTACCATTTGTTCACCATCCCTTTGTAATCAAGTACAACGACGTATGTTGTTGTTGGACTTGTTGAGAGAAAGTGTTACAAATGATTTTGCGGGATTTAGTTTGCGATTCCAACCATTGATTCAAACAAGCGATGAAACCTTATATGGATGTGAAGCTTTGTTGCGTTGGGAACACCCAAGTTTTCCTGATGGAGTAACTCCTTATGAATTCATTCCTATTCTTGAAGAGAGTGGTTTGATTTTTGAAGTCAATAAATGGTTGTTGAAGAATGCTTTATTACAATGTGAAGAATGGGTACAAATAATGCCATCTTTCCATATGAATTTAAACATATCATGTTTCCAATTTGAAGACAGTGAGTTTAAGTTTTTAATCACAAAGATGATTGCAAGAAAGAATTTGCCAGCTTCTGCCATTACATTGGAATTAACAGAAACAGGACGTGTAAGTAATATGGCTTTGATTAACAGCGTATTCAATTTCTTACGCAGTCAAGGAATTAAGATAGCATTGGATGATTTTGGAGTAGGATATTCCTCTTTAAGTGTCTTCCAAATGTTAAAAGTAGATCAATTGAAAATTGATAAGAGTTTTTTACAGCGTTTGACATACGATGTTACAGATCAAGCATTGGTAAGACAATTGATTCAATTATGTCATAGTATGAATATTATGGTTTGTGTTGAAGGAATTGAGAGTGCACAAGTAAATGATATTGTAAAACAATTTGGACCAGAGTTACTACAAGGGTTCTATTATGATCGTCCACTAACTAGTGAAGCTTTTAGTGCACGCTACTTTGCGAATAAACCATGCAATAAACCATCTGTTAGTAAAAAACATATCGAATATGAACAGAGTTTAACATATTCCGCATTGAAGCCAACACAACCACTTTCTACAGATGTCATTGTAAACAATGCGTATGGTGGGATTTTTCAAGTCGCAATGGATGAAAACTTCTCTTTCATTACATGTAATGAAGGGTATCGTAGAATGTTAGGATATACACCACAAGATATTGAAGTACGTTTCAATAACCGTGCATTAGGGATTGTATATCCAGAAGATGTGGAGTATGTAAATACAGAAATTCGAAAACAACTTGGAGAAGGGGATACCGTATCTATAGAATTTCGTGTGGTACGAAGTGATGGTAAACCAATTTGGGTAATGGGTACTGGAAATATTGTAAAAGCAGCAGATGGAAACCCTAGTATTATCGTAATCATCGTAGATGTAGATGATTTGAGAAAGAAACAGTTATCCATTGAAAAAGAATATAAGAAATACAAACGTATTCTACAAAATATACCAGTAGGAGTTAAATGTGTTCAAAACAACGAAGATTTTGATTTGGATTATATGTCTCCAGCATTCTTATCCTTACTTGGATATGAGGATAAAGATTTAGAGAAGATGTTCAATAGAAAATACATCAATATGGTATTAGAAGAAGATCGTCCAATTGTTGTATCAGATGTATTAGAACAAGTGAAAACAAGTAATATCGTTACTTTACGATATCGTTCTCCTTGTAAAGATGGACATCCAATTTGGGTGGAAACAATATCAAAATTATATCCACCTGAAGAAGATGGAATCCAAAGATGGTATTCCAGTGTGGTAAATATCACAGATACAATTACGGATGAACAAAAAGATCATGCGAAGGATTTTGCTGTACGTATTCAAAATGCTTCCCAACAATGGGGAGACGTTATGTTCGAATATCATTTCGCAAGCGATCGTATCATTTTCTCAGAGAACTATAAAGATTTATTTGGACGTAATCCGCAAGATGATATGTTATCAGAAACAGCATCTATCTTCCCAGAGGATCGTCAAGAATTAGATAAAGCTATTCAATTGATGCATCAAGGAATACAACCACCATTGATAGAAGTACGTTACTATTCTGAAGATAGAGGTTATTTTTGGGTTTCTATTCTATTTACAGAACCAGATGCACTTGCGGGTAACTCCGTATCTGTAATTGGTAGAATTACTGATATTGATGAAGCGAAAAAGACAAAAGAAGAATTGTTGATACAATCAAAAACAGATGGATTAACAGGAATCCTAAACAAGAAGAGCATCGAAGAAGAAATTCGTCAGTCTATAGAAAATTATAAGAATGATAGTTCTATTTATGCATTATGTATTTTAGATATCGATGATTTCAAAGGATTGAATGATACAAAAGGACATGTTGTTGGAGATTATGTTCTAAAAGAGATTTCTAGAAGATTAGCACAGCTTTCCAATGATCATGTGTTGGTTGGTAGAGCTGGTGGAGATGAGTTTATGATTTATGCAAAACTTGGATATGAGTTTAAATCCGCAGACTTCTTTGGTAGAACAATTACAGAGTTATTATGTGAACCAATTTCTTGCGATGGTGAAATGGTATCTATTTCCACAAGTGCTGGTATTTCATTATTCCCAGGCGATAGTCAAGATTTCTATAATCTATATCGTTTAGCAGATAGTGCTTTATATCTAGTAAAAGCAAAAGGGAAAGCCAATTACCACGTTACTACATCTGCATAACGATTATAAAAAAGTATTACATGAAGTTAGTGAGATCAATATTTCACTAACTTTTTTCCATTTTCTAGCAAATATCACATAAATATAACATGTTCATGGGATACACAATAGGATGCTTCTATGAGAAAATAAAATAGAATAAATATGTTAGAGTCATATCGTTTATACAAAATGCGTATACATATTTAATTTCATGGGAGACTTATAAATTTTTTTTGTAAGTAGTAGCGCGTCATGGTGGGGATCTACATACTGTAGTATTCATTTACAGGAGGGAAGCCATGTTTTTTGTATATCTAAATCCACGATAGAAGAAATGTTATACTTCATAAAAAAATGAAATCTGAAAAGTAAAGAAGAGGGAGAATATGAAATGAGAAAAATAGTAAGATCAGCGTTGTTATGTATAATGGCAATGCTATTAGTATTATCTAATGTAAACATTGTTTTAGCAGCAGATGGACCAGTTACTTCACCTGATGAAAAAACTTCAAGTGCAAATACATCAGATGATGGTAACTTTACAGTAACCAAAAATGTAAAATGGACAAATGATACAAAGACCAAAGGAGAACTTGAGATTAAGTTAGTTGGTGAAGCAGTTCCAACTGCCTCTACAACTCCTAAAGATATTGTTTTTGTAGCAGATGTATCTGGTTCTATGTTGGGAGATAGGGTGGATTATTTAAAAACTGCATTACATAAAAGTGCGGATGTTTTAATAGATACAAAATATGATAACCGTATTTCGTTAATATCATTTAATATGGATGCAAAATTGGAACAGGATTTTACAAATAATAAAAGCGATTTTCAAGGAAAAGTTGCGAATCTCAAAGCAGAAAGAGGAACTAACTATCCCCCAGGATTGATCGCTGCAAAGAACTTGATTGAAAATCGTAGCGATAAAACAAGAAAACCAGTTGTTATTTTTATGTCTGATGGAGAAGCAGCTCATACTAAAGAAAGCATTCAAAGTATAACTAATCAATTAGAATCTATGGGTGCTGAAATGTATGCTATACAATATATGATTGGAAATGATATTACTTATAGCATCAAAGCTGTGTGCTCTGATGAAAAAAGAATTTATACTACAAACAAAGCAGATCATTTGAATAATTTATATATAAATGTAACTCAAGAGATTTTAGATACATTAAAATATAAAGATATTTCTTTTGATATGAGCTTTGAAGAGCAGAACTTTAAAATCGATAGCGTTAGTTCCGATTTTGGAACGGCTAAGTCAATTTATAATAAAGTATCATGGAATATCGATTCATTAATTGCACAAAATATTGTAACTACTAAAGTGAATTTTAGTTTGCAAGATCCTTCCTATGAAGGGAACTTGAATGTTGATAAAAATTCTTTAATTGCATACAATGTTGATACTCCTAAAGAGATTACGTTAGATGATTTATCAATCAATAGAAAAATATATTCGATTACATTTGATAGTAATGGCGCAACTAGCGGAGATGTACCAAATCAAATTGAGGCAATGAATGGATCAACAGTTAATATTCCTGAAAATGAAGGAAATCTTTCGAAACCAGGTGAGGTATTTGCGGGATGGCAAAGAACCGATACAAATGAATTTGTAAATAAAACTATGGTTATGCCTAGTAATGATATTACATTAAGAGCAATATGGGGAAAACCAGAGATAGAAATGAATACATCTACTATAGGGGCACCTCCTATTTCTGAGATAAAATCTGGAAGATTAAGCGATTCTCTTATAAATAACGGGATGAGTCAAGAGCTTGTTAAGACGATAACATCGATTGAATTTACTCATGATGCTCCCGCTGAAAGTGTTACAAAAGTAGATTTATCTAGTAAAAGTGATAATTCAATCTGGGCATATTTAGGTGGAACGACTCTATATATTTACTCTGTAGGCAAAATTTTAGCTCCAGTAGATTCAAAAAATTTTTTCAATAATGGTACATATAAGGGTTTTGGTGTGGTTACCAATATAAAGTTTAATGATATGTTTTTAGTAGATCAAACTACAAATTTTATGAGTATGTTTGCTGGCATGCAAATGGCTTCAATTGATTTAAGTGGATGGGATGCAAGCAATGCATCGAATATCAGCTTTATGTTTGATAAGTGCCTAAATCTCAAGGGAATCAATCTTGAATGCTTCAACTCGTCAGAATTAATTGCGATAAATGGACTATTCTATGGTTGCACATCCCTTGAGACTATTGATGTATCACCACTCAATACTAGCAAACTAACATCTTTTTCTTCTATGTTTGCTAATTGTAAATCTCTTAAAAATTTAGATGTGAGTAGTCTTGATGCATCAAATGTTGATGAAATTGGAATGATGTTTGATGGGTGTAGCAATTTAGAAAATCTCAAGCTATGGAACTCAAATTCAAACAAAATAACTGGGATTGTTACAACATTTCAGAATTGCTCTAATTTAAAAGTGCTCGATTTAAGTGGTATTAATGTATCTTCGGTTACTTACTCTAATGTTGGTACATTTGCTGGGTGTACTAATCTAACCACAGCTTGGGCAAGAGCACCAGCAGATGTGACGATACTAAATAGTTCTACTAAAAAACCATCTAATGTCAATTTTATAGTAAAACCAGCAACTTTTACCTTAAGTGAAGATATAATTAATACAGATGTATTTCTAGAAAACAAGGGTAGTGGAATTTCTAGAGCTGCAACTGGTCTAGTAGAAGTCATTAATGGAGTAGCGGACGCAGGGAAAATTAACCCTAGTGATGTAGTTGATTATGATATTACTGTGAAATATACCGGCACAACCATTGGGTTAAAAAGTGGAACTATGAAAGTTGTGAATAGGTTGCCAGAGAACATGACTTTTGTTCCTGATTCATTTGTATCAGGTCTTGTAACTAGAATCACTACGGGTGATGGGGGTGATACTCTTGGCTTTGTTAAAAATCAAAAAGTGGAAGGTAATGTGCTAACTTTTGATGTCATTGGTTTATCACCAGGTGCACAAATCAAAGTTGGTTATCAAGCAACTGCGCCTGCCACACCAACGGATGCCTATAAAGAATTTCTAAATCAATCTTCATTAACTATAGAAGAGGTGAAAACTACTTCTAACTACGTACGTCATTATTTTGGAGCGCCGAATCCAACCGCAATGTTTGATGTAGCGTATGTATATGAAGGAACTGTACCTATAACTGCTCCTACGCTTCCTATGACAAGAACATTCACAGCAGGTCAAAGTGTAAATGCAGTTGAAGTAGGTTTACCAGGCTATAAGTTTAGTGGATGGACAAGTGATGATGTCAGTGTAAATGCGGATGGTAGTTTCACAATGCCTAATAAGATGGTAACACTGAAAGGTTCATGGACAGAAATTCCTGCTGCTACATCTATAAAGTCAAAGGTAACTTATGAGTTTAAAGGTGCTGTACCTATGGATGTAGAAGCACCAAAAGAGGTAGAGTATACAGTAGGTAATAATTATAATGGAGTAGAAACTATTACAGGAAAAACAATCAGTATTGCGGGTAATCCTACGTCTGCTGGATATGTGTTTAAAGGTTGGACATCTGATCAGTTGAGTGCAGATGAATTAACAGCAGGTGCATTTGAATTAGATAAAGATAATGTTGTCATTACGGGAACATGGGAAAAAGAAAAGTTCAAAGTAGAGTACAAATATTTGGAAACAAATCCTCCTGCGGGTGCACCAGTATTGCCTGCACCTGTAAATGTTGCATGGGGTGAAGAAGTTGTCACAAAAGATAAAATAGATAATTTCTCAACATTTGGATTTGATGGTTGGTATTCTAATAATGATATTGGTGCTGATTTTAAGGAAAGCTTTATTATGCCTCAAGAAGATGTAACGATTTATGGATATTGGAATGATTTATCAACGACTTATGATGTCTCATATGAGTACGAGGGTGAGACACCTGACGATGCGCCAAGCCTAGGTACAAATGATTTTGCGATTGCGGGGAACCCAAGTATTGTAAGAATAGATCCAGTATCTGCACAAGGAACTGATAAAAATGGTGTGATTGGTAAATGGGTGTTTAACGGATGGGAAAGTGATGATGTTACAATCGCTACGGATGGAACATTTACTATGCCAAATAAGAACATCAAAATAAAAGGTTCATGGAAATTTGAAAAGAATATGAACATTCGTTTTGTGACATTTGAAATTCAAAATGGTACATGGAGTAATGGGGATACAACAGATAAAGTTGTAACAGTAGAATTGGCAAATGGTAAAACAACATTGAAAAATGTAGATGTACCAAAGGGTATGTACGCAAAAGAAGGGTATACTGATGGACATTGGGTTGTAGAACCAAATACAGAAACAGATGGAATTACAGATTCAATAAAGTATACATATAAGTATGTTAAGAAGCCTGTAGTGACATTTAAAATAGAGGATGGAACATGGGGGGATGGATCAACTGCAAATAAAAATGTGGATATAGAATTAGTGAAGGGGAAAGGTTCTTTATCTTTGATGGATGTACCAACTGGCATGTTGGCGAAGAATGGATATGCTGATGGATATTGGGTAGTGGAACCAAATACTAGTAAGAATGCAGTTACAGAAGATGTCGTTTATACGTATCGCTTTAAAAAAGAAGCGCATGTTGTGTTTAAGATTACAAATGGAACATGGAAAGATGGAAGTAGTGCGAATAAGGATATTATCGTATTACTGACAGATGGAAAAGGAACTTTGAAAGATACACAAGTACCAGTTGGAATGAACGCTCATAAAGGTTATGGAAATGGTAAGTGGGTAGAAGTGCCGAATGTGAAAGATGGTGAGGTAACAGGAGATGTTACCTATGAGTATCGTTATGAAGCATTGGATACACCTGGGGGAATAGAACCAGTGAATCCAGATGTAACGAATCCTACAAAACCAGGGAAGAGCGATACAAATAGTACCAATACAGGAGATACATTAGATTGGAAGTTGCCAATGGTTGTGTTGATGGTAAGTGGTGTATTTGTTGTAGTTGCTTGGAAGAAAAGAAGTAAGAAAGAAGTAGAATAAGGATATAGAAAAGCAGATATCTCTCGGTGATTCAGTTTGAGAGATATCTGCTTTATTCGTTGTTCGGTGTTTTTCAAATAAAATACATGAGGATACAATGCTAGAATACATCATATTGTGAATCAAGAAAATTACTTGTATGAAAATTTCTTAAAATCTCAATAAGGTGAAGGGCAAGCTTACCTACACGATAATACTAAAGCACCAAGTCAATATTGCTCTAATTTTATTGTGATTTCATCGAATATCACATAAATATAACATGTTCATGGGATACACAATAGGATGCTTCTATGAGAAAATAAAATAGAATAAATATGTTAGAGTTATATCGTTTATACAAAATGCGTATACATATTTAATTTCATGGGAGACTTATAAAATTTTTTTGTAAGTAGTAGCGCGTCATGGTGGGAATCTACATACTGTAGTATTCATTTACAGGAGGGAAGCCATGTTTTTTGTATATCTAAATCCACGATAGAAGAAATGTCATACTTCATAAAAAAATGAAATTTGAAAAGTAAAGAAGAGGGAGAATATGAAATGAAAAAAATAGTAAGATCAGCGTTGTTATGTATAATGGCAATGCTATTAGTATTATCTAATGTAAACATTGTTTTAGCAGCAGGTGGACCAGTTACTTCACCTGATGAAAAAACTTCAAGTGCAAATACATCAGATGATGGTAACTTTACAGTAACCAAAAATGTGAAATGGACAAATGAAACAAATACTAAAGGAGAACTTGAGATTAAGTTAATTGGTGAAACAGTAACAACTGCCTCTACAGATCCTAAAGATATTGTTTTTATTGCGGATGTATCTGGTTCTATGTCGGGAGATAGGTTGAATTATTTAAAAACTGCATTACATGATAGTGCGGATGTTTTATTAGATTCAAAATATGATAACCGTATTTCGTTAATATCATTTGGATCTAATGCGACATTAGAACAGGGTTTTACGAATAATAAAACTGATTTTCAAGCAAAAGCATCAGGTATTGCTATAAATGGATTCACTGAATATTGCTCAGGACTAATTGAGGCAAAGAATTTGATTGAAAATCGTAGCGATAAATCAAGAAAACCAGTTATTGTTTTTATGTCAGATGGAAATGCATCTGATTCTAAGGAAAGCATTCAAAGCATAAGTGACCGATTGAAATCTATGGAAGTTGAAATGTATGCTCTACAATATATGGTTGGAACAGATATTTCATCAAGTATTAAAGCCTTATGCTCAGATGAAAAAAGAGTTTATACTACAAACAAAGCAAATCATTTAAACAATTTATATAGTGATGTGATTCAAGAAATTGCAGAAGCAACGATATATAAAAATGTTAGTTTGAATTTAAATTTAGAAGAAGATAACTTTAAAATTGATAGCGTCACTTCAAATTATGGAACTTCTAACGTAGTAAACGATAAAATTGTATGGAATATCGAATCACTAATTTCAAAAAAAGAAGTAGTGATTAAGGTGGGATTTAGCTTACAGAATTCTACCTATGAAGGAAACTTGAATGTTGATAAAAATTCTCTAATTACATATGATGTTGAAACTCTTAAAGAGATTGTGTTAGATGATTTAGCAATGAATAGAAAAATATATTCGATTTCATTTGAATCTAATGACGCAACTAGCGGAGAGGTACCAAGTCAAATTGAGGCAATAAATGGATCAACGGTCAACATCCCTGGAAATGAGGGGAACCTTTCAAAAACAGGTGAGATATTTGCGGGATGGCAAAGAACTGATACAAATGAATTCATCAATAAAACTATGGTTATGCCCAATAAAAGCATTATACTAAGAGCAATATGGGCAAAACCAGAGATAGAAATGAATACTTCTACTGTAGGAGCTCCGCCTATTGCGATGTTAAAAACAGGTAGTCTTAATGCAAATATTGTAAATGGAGGTATAGATAAATCTGTGTTAAGGACAATCACTGCAATTGAATTTACACACAATGCCCCTAGCATAAGTGATGTACAGAGTGATGTATCTGATGTAGGAAACAAATCTATTATTGCATATGTTAATGGAACTGTTTTATATATTTATAGTTTAGGTGATGTGATAGCTCCTTCTGATTCATCATATTTATTTTCTGCGGATACATCATACGGATTTGATAAAGTTAGTTCTGTTGTTTTTAACAATATGTTCAAGACAGATGAAACAACTAACATGGATGGCATGTTCAGTAGATTACCACTAACATCAATCGATTTAAGTAGTTTTAATACTAGTAAAGTAGAAAGTATGGTTTCTTTATTTTATAAGTGTAATAACCTTACAGCAGTTTCTCTTGAAGGACTAGATACAAGTAATGTAACTGATATGACTGCAATGTTTAGTAGTTGCGTAGCTCTTAAAACAGTGAAGTTGCCTAGTTCGGACACAAGCAATTTGAAAAAACTGAGTCAATTGTTTACAGGTTGTATATCTTTGGAAAATGTTGATTTTTCAACCTTTAATACAAGTAATGTGACATCGTTTGATGGTATGTTTTCTAATTGCAGTTCTTTAGTAACTCTAGATGTTAGTAATTTGGATGCATCAAAAGTTACCAATTTGAATATGATGTTTAGTGGTTGTATCAAACTTGAAAATTTAAAAATGTTTAGTTATAAAACATCTGGTTCATCTCTTTACAGTGCTGTATTTAAACAGTGTGACAGTTTAAAGATATTAGATTTAAGTAACTTCGATACAACTTCAAGTTGGAATATGTATACTGCTTCTCAAATGTTTGCAGGTTGTACAAGTATCACTACTGCTTATGCGAAAACACAAAAGGATGCCGATAACTTTAATTCATCCTATGGTAAGGAAAGCAATGTCAATTTTATCGCAAAGCCAGCAGCTTTTACCTTAAGTGAAGATATAATTAATACAGATGTATTTCTAGAAAACAAGGGTAGTGGAATTTCTAGAGCTGCAACTGGTCCAGTAGAAGTCATTAATGGAGTAGCGGACGCTGGGAAAATTAACCCTAGTGATGTAGTTGATTATGATATTACTGTGAAATATACCGGCACAACCATTGGGTTAAAAAGTGGAACTATGAAAGTTGTGAATAGGTTGCCAGAGAACATGACTTTTGTTCCTGATTCATTTGTATCAGGTCTTGTAACTAGAATCACTACGGGTGATGGGGGTGATACTCTTGGCTTTGTTAAAAATCAAAAAGTGGAAGGTAATGTGCTAACTTTTGATGTCATTGGTTTATCACCAGGTGCACAAATCAAAGTTGGTTATCAAGCAACTGCGCCTGCCACACCAACGGATGCCTATAAAGAATTTCTAAATCAATCTTCATTAACTATAGAAGAGGTGAAAACTACTTCTAACTACGTACGTCATTATTTTGGAGTGCCGAATCCAACCGCAATGTTTGATGTAGCGTATGTATATGAAGGAACTGTACCTACAACTGCTCCTACGCTTCCTATGACAAGAACGTTCACAGCAGGCCAAAGTGTAAATGCAGTTGAAGTAGGTTTGCCAGGTTATAAGTTTAGTGGATGGACAAGTGATGAGGTCAGTGTAAATGCGGATGGCAGTTTCACAATGCCTAATAAGATGGTAACACTGAAAGGTTCATGGACAGAAATTCCTGCTGCTACATCTATAAAGTCAAAGGTAACTTATGAGTTTAAAGGTACGGTACCTACGGATGTAGAAGTACCAAAAGAGGTAGAGTATACAGTAGGTAATAATTATAATGGAGTAGAAACTATTACAGGAAAAACAATCAGTATTGCGGGTAATCCTACGTCTGCTGGATATGTGTTTAAAGGTTGGACATCTGATCAGTTGAGTGCAGATGAATTAACAGCAGGTGCATTTGAATTAGGTAAAGATGATGTTGTCATTACGGGAACATGGGAAAAAGAAAAGTTCAAAGTAGAGTACAAATATTTGGAAACAAATC
Source organism: Amedibacillus sp. YH-ame10 (assembly GCF_053848885.1). Classification (NCBI taxonomy): domain Bacteria; kingdom Bacillati; phylum Bacillota; class Erysipelotrichia; order Erysipelotrichales; family Erysipelotrichaceae; genus Amedibacillus; species Amedibacillus sp. YH-ame10. Next base: position 45,704 of record NZ_JBSPFA010000005.1, on the reverse strand, counting down.
CTCCTGTGGGTGCACCAGTATTACCTGCACCTGTAAATGTTGCATGGGGTGAAGAGGTTGTCACAAAAGATAAAATAGATAATTTCTCAACATTTGGATTTGATGGTTGGTATTCTAATAATGATATTGGTGCTGATTTTAAGGAAAGCTTTATTATGCCTCAAGAGGATGTAACGATTTATGGATATTGGAATGATTTATCAACGACTTATGATGTCTCATATGAGTACGAGGGTGAGACACCTGACGATGCGCCAAGCCTAGGTACAAATGATTCTGCGATTGCGGGGAATCCAAGTATTGTAAGAATAGATCCAGTATCTGCACGAGGAACTGATAAAAATGGTGTGATTGGTAAATGGGTGTTTAACGGATGGGAAAGTGATGATGTTACAATCGCTACGGATGGAACATTTACTATGCCAAATAAGAACATCAAAATGAAAGGTTCATGGAAATTTGAAAAGAATATGAACATTCGTTTTGTGACATTTGAAATTCAAAATGGTACATGGAGTAATGGGGATACAACAGATAAAGTTGTAACAGTAGAATTGGCAAATGGTAAAACAACATTGAAAGATGTAGATGTACCAAAGGGTATGTACGCAAAAGAAGGGTATACTGATGGACATTGGGTTGTAGAACCAAATACAGAAACAGATGGAATTACAGATTCAATAAAGTATACATATAAGTATGTTAAGAAGCCTGTAGTGACATTTAAAATAGAGGATGGAACATGGGGGGATGGATCAACTGCAAATAAAAATGTGGATATAGAATTAGTGAAGGGGAAAGGTTCTTTATCTTTGATGGATGTACCAACTGGTATGTTGGCGAAGAATGGATATGCTGATGGATATTGGGTAGTGGAACCAAATACTAGTAAGAATGCAGTTACAGAAGATGTCGTTTATACGTATCGATTTAAAAAAGAAGTGCATATTGTGTTTAAGATTATAAATGGAACATGGAAAGATGGAAGTAGTGCGAATAAGGATATTATCGTATTACTGACAGATGGAAAAGGAACTTTGAAAGATACACAAGTACCAGTTGGAATGAACGCTCATAAAGGTTATGGAAATGGTAAGTGGGTAGAAGTGCCGAATGTGAAAGATGGTGAGGTAACAGGAGATGTTACCTATGAGTATCGTTATGAAGCATTGGATACACCTGGGGGAATAGAACCAGTGAATCCAGATGTAACGAATCCTACAAAACCAGGGAAGAGCGATACAAATAGTACCAATACAGGAGATACATTAGATTGGAAGTTGCCAATGGTTGTGTTGATGGTAAGTGGTGTATTTGTTGTAGTTGCTTGGAAGAAAAGAAGTAAGAAAGAAGTAGAATAAGAATATAGAAAAGCATATATCTCTCGGTGATTCAGTTTGAGAGATATATGCTTTATTCGTTATTAGGTGTTCTTAAAATATAAGATAAATGACGACCACATGCATGGTCTCTACGATAAGAGAAGAATGCATCATTGTTTAAGAAGGTATCATTTGGGTTGATACGTATTTGTTCTTTTGGCACACCTAAGTCCAGTAACATTTGATAGTTTAATCCTTTGTTATCTACAGAAGCTTTTCCGTTTTCATGATAGATGATATAAGGGCTTGTATCGAAGCTCATAGCGTTTACTTGATCTATGACATCCTGTCCTACTTCAAAGCTATGAAACGCAATTGCAGGGCCAATATAAGCCTGTACGTGACTTGGATTGACTCCTTCATGTGTAACTAGATAGGAAAGACTTTTACGAGTGATTTCTTTGACAGTTCCTTGCCATCCACTGTGAATGGCACAAATGATATTGGTATATGGATCATATAATAATACTGGTACACAATCTGCATGAAAGACTCCTATCGCAAGATTTGTTTCCTTTGTATATAATGCATCGCAATCCGCAATGCCATCTATATATTGTATACTTCCTTTTCCCATGTCGTTACTTGTTGCCTCATGAAGATGATCACTATGGGTTTGTTGGCAAAATACCCACTGCTTAATATCGATTCCTAAAGTATCACTAAGTGCTTTTCGATTCTCGATCACTTGTGTAAGATTTCCTCCTACATGAAGTGCCATGTTATTGTTTTCTGCTTTTGTATGATCGCGCAGAGTTGTACCAGCTAGAATTTGTTTGTCTGGGTTCCATTGAATGGTTGACATATGTTATTACCCTCTTTCTTATAAAACTATTTGTTTCTATGATTTATAGAATCTCTTGTAGTATAAAGCAGTTGTTAGTGAATTGCAACTCCTATGTATGACAGATACAAATGTATCTGCCCAAAACATGTTCGTTTAGAAGCCGTTGCGAGTATTTACGATGGCATCCCAAGTAGCTTTCCCAATATTTCCATCAATAATCAAATCATATAAATACTGGAATTGAGACACACCAGCTGCTGTACGATCACCATACATAGCATCCATTGGTACAGGACGCAAACAACTGTTCTTTGCGGCTGTTTCATTAAGGTATTCTTGCATCTTATACACTTCAAGACCTTGGTTACCTTTTGTTAAATAGAATGAACGTGAAGATACAGGGATATTTGTCACAACTCCCAAATCACGCAATTCATTCACAATCGCACTCCAAGTTGTATTATCGATTTGACCAGTGATTGGTAATCTAGCATGTGCTTGATACTCACGTACCGCATTTGCTGTTTTTGGTCCATAATCACCATCCAGTTTTAACTTCGTAGTGATGATACCTTTTTCTTGAAATATATTTAGATATCCTTGCATTTTATTTACGCCAATTCCTACACTTCCAATTTGTAGTGGGGCTAACATTGTGTTCATTGTACATCCTCCTTTCCTTACAGTATATGGGGATGGGGAATTTGTATCTATATAATCGCCTATATTATTGTGCTTTTTCATCAAAAAAAGATATGGAACGTGGTATAATAATGAAGAAAATGGGAGGTCTTAAGATGAGTAATAAGACAATCAGTAACTTCATGACGTTTATTCAAAACAGCCCAAGCTGTTTTCATGCAGTGGAAGAATTACGAAAAGAATTTCATAAAGAAGGATTTGTACAATTGTTTGAAAGCAAACAATGGAAGTTAGAAAAAGGTGGAAAGTATTACGTAATCAGAAATGGTTCTAGTATCATTTCCTTTACTATAGGAGAAGAAGTACAAGAGGAATATAGTTTCCAAATTTGTGCCTCTCATAGTGATTCCCCAACTTATAAATTAAAAGAGAATGCATTTTTAGATGTACGTGGAAAATATACACAGTTAAATACTGAAGGGTATGGAGGAATGATTGCCTCTACTTGGATGGATCGTCCTTTGTCTATTGCGGGAAGAGCACTTGTAAAAACAGATGCAGGATGTGTTGTGAAACTTGTGGATTTTAAAAAGGATATGGTACTGATTCCTAATGTTGCTATACATATGAATCGTGAAATTAACAGTGGATATAAATACAATGCTCAAGTGGACATGTTACCTCTATATGGCGGAACGAACAAAGAGAAAGAAACGTTCTTAGATGTACTAGCGAAAGAATTGCAAGTGGATGCTAAGGATATTCTTGGAAATGATTTGTATTTGTATAATCGTAACCATCCTAGTATTTGGGGGAGTGAAGAGGCTTATATATCCGCTCCTAAACTAGATGATTTGGAATGTGCATATACTACGATGTTAGGATTTCTACATAGCAAGAATCCTAAGAATATAAATGTGTACGCATGTTTTGATAACGAAGAAGTTGGTTCTGGGACAAAACAGGGCGCAGATTCTACATTATTATTTGATGTTCTTACAAGAATCAATCGTTGCTTAGGATATAGTGAGGAACAATTGCGTTGTGCATTTGCGAACAGTTTTATGTTATCGGCGGATAATGCACATGCCCTTCACCCAAATCATCCAGAGAAAAGCGATGCGAATCACGCAGTGTATATGAACGAGGGAATCGTAGTGAAGTTTAATGCGAATCAAAAATATACAACAGATGCATTAAGTAAGGGATTGTTTCAAGCGATTTGTAATCGTGTAGAAGTACCACTTCAATATTTTGCGAATCGTTCCGATATGCAAGGTGGCTCTACCCTTGGAAATATTTCTACTGCACATGTTTCTATTCATACCGTTGATATTGGTTTGGCTCAACTAGCGATGCACTCCAGTTATGAAACAGCTGGATGTAAAGATATCGACTATATGATAAAAGCAGTACAAGAGTTTTATTCATCTTATATCCGAGAAGATGATCAACATAGAGTAAACCTCTATCGTTAGGAGAACGTTATGGATTTTATAACATTAGAAAAAACACGTTATGCAGTACGTGATTATGAAGATAAAACAGTAGAAGATGAAAAACTACAACTTATTTTAGAAGCGGGAAGAATCGCCCCTACTGCGGCGAATCGACAGAGTCAACGCATTTGTATCGTACGTAAAGAAGATATGGACAGATTTGATGGTGCGATTAACTTCCATGGTGCACCTATGGCATTGATTGTGTGTACAGATACAAAAGAAGCGTGGGTTCGTGGTTATGATGAAATGAATGCGGGTGTAATTGATGCGAGCATTGTTACTACACACATGATGTTAGAAGCGACACAAGTAGGACTTGGAAGTCTGTGGGTTTGTTCCTTTGATCCAGTAAAGCTTAGTAGTGTTTGTGGTTTAAAAGAAGGCGTTATCCCAGTGAATGTTTTATGCTTAGGGTATGCGAAGAACCCTGCAGATACAGAACGTTTTACAAAGACTAGAAAAGCATTAGAAGAGACTATATTAGAATACTAGCATCGTATACTCGATGCTTTTTTCATATCTAGGTACATGACTACATAAGATGATGTAGGTGATAGAATGAAAAAAGGATGGTTATTAGTTGGTTTGGGGTTTATGATGTGTACGGTTACTATTTATGGGGAAGAAGAGGATTTTGTGATACATGTAGTAGATGAACAACAAGAGAGTATGGAAGGGGTAAGTTTAGAAGTAGTAAATGATGGAAATCATCATAGTAGAACGTATGAAAGTGATAAGAGGGGAAATGTTGCCATTTCCAATATGGAAATAGGAAATTATACGATTACAGTAGATAGTAAGGGTTCCTATGACTTGAAGACATCCGTTGATGTGAATGTTACGCCATATACAATTAAGAATAAAACAAAGCTTACGGTTGTTTTAAAGAAGGATTTTCATAAGGATACAAGAAAGGATTATGCCATTGTATTCTTATTGATTGCGATTTTAAATATGATATTTTATTATGGTATCCTTATATTTCAAAAGAAAACATTCACACAATTTTTAGATGATATTATGCTATAATCATGTTTAAGAGGTGATCTTATGGTACATGAAATCTTAAAGTACAACAAAGAATTCGTAAAAGAAAAGAAATATGAGCCATTTCAAACGAGTAAGTTTCCTGGAAAGAAACTTGCTATTGTTACTTGTATGGATACACGTTTAATTGAGTTGTTGCCAGCTGCTTTGGGTATTCGAAATGGAGACGCAAAGATTATTAAGAATGCTGGGGGAGTGATTTCTCATCCCTTTGGAAGTGCAGTACGAAGTTTACTTATCGCAATTTATGATCTTGGTGTAGAAGATATCATGATCATTGGACATACGGATTGTGGTGTTCAACATATGGATAGTATTGAAATGTTACAGAAGATGCGTAGTAGAGGTGTTTCCTCTCAAGTCGTTGATACAATGCAGTATTGTGGTATTGATTTTGATGAATGGTTAGGTGGTTTTGCGGATGTAGAAGAATCTGTACTTAGAAGTATACAGCTTTTGCATGAACATCCACTCATTCCTTCTGATGTTCGCATTTATGGGTTTGTTATGGATTCCGTTACAGGAGAATTAAGAGAAGTATAGTAGTATTAGCTTATATAGATGAAAAAAGTGAATCATTGGGATTCACTTTTTAAATGCTCAAATTCAGTTGTACTTAAGATGGCTCCTTTTTTAGAGACGATTGCTTTAGCGATATGATTGCTTTGGGTTAATGCTTCTTCGATCGATGTGTGCATAGTACGATAGGCGATATAAGAGCCTATATGACAATCACCTGCACCTGTTGTGTCAATGGCATTTACTTCATCAATTGGGATGTGCGTGTAAGTGTGTCCGTCAAAATATGCACACCCATTTCTGCCTAAGGTGACGATGATGAGGTTTTGATTTTGTTTGTATAATTCTTGTAGTGCTTCTAGTAAAGTAGAACAAGATGTATATTGTAAGGCTTCTTCTTCGTTTAGGTGTAAGATAGGATGACATTTCATAATGCGATTCATATTGGTTTTAGGGATATGTTGAATTCTAGGTCCACATGCAAAATAAATCGTTACATGAGGATTGCGTTCTAGATATTCAAGAATATAGATACCACTTTCTTCTTCTAATTCTAGACCACAAACATATACCGTATCCACATCTTGTTGATCTAGAAGTGCAAACCATTCCTTCTTAAACTTATATTCCGCCCCATGATAACTCAAAAAAGAACGTTCTCCACTTTCTTCAATCAAGCAATAACAACATCCGTTTTCTTCTTCACTCTGTAATATGGAAGGGGCAAGATGTAAGTTATACATTTCTTTTCGAATATAATCTGCGTACACTCCTGTTCCAATAGGAGAGAACAAAAGATAATCAACACCAAGTAAATGACACATCCAAGATGCATTAAAGGCACATCCACCTAATGATAAACTTTGACTTTGTATATTGATATCCTCACTACTGTTAGGTAAGTGAGGGATGTTCATCAACACATCTACAACGGTAGAACCGATGAATACAATTGGCTTGTTTGCCATAGAAATCACCACTTTCTTCTATATTATATAACAAGAATGCTTATTTTTCTTTACCTTTTATATAAGTACCCTTTATAATAATGGTCATGGAGGAATTGCTCATGATATTGAAGACAAAAAGATTGATGCTAAGAGAGATGTGTGAAACAGACTTTGATGATCTGTGTCAAATGTTATGCGATGAAGAAGTGATGTATGCATATGCACACGCTTTTTGTCTTGAAGAGGCTAGAGAATGGTTAAAGCGCCAGCTACAAAGATATCAAGAAGATGGTGTTGGCTTATGGGCAATGATCCGTTTAGAAGATCAAGTGATGGTAGGACAGTGTGGAATTACACGTCAACATATAGAGAGTGAAGATGTTTGGGAAATTGGATACTTATTGAAGAAAGAGTTTTGGCATCAAGGGTATGCAATAGAAGCAGCGAAAGCATGTAAATGGTACGCCTTCGATACGTTAAAGCTTCCTTGTGTCTATTCCATCATCCGTGAAGATAATGAAGCAAGTAGAAAAGTCGCATCTGCAAATGCTATGAAAGTGTGTGGAGAAGTAGTAAAACACTATTATGGCATGGAGATGCCTCATGTTATCTATCGTGTAAATAATCATAAATTTAAAGAAGCACCAATGTATCGTTTGTATATGGATGCAGAGTTTGATGCGGTAAAAATACAACGAAAATTTCATCAAAGAGTGATTTCAATTGGAGCGGTTATAAGTGATGTTCATGGGCAAGAGTTAGGAAGATTTTATGAAACTGTATATCCACAACAATTCCAAAGACTCACAAGAGTTGTCCATCGTATGACAAAGTTGAGTGATGAAACCATTCGCTCATCCAGAAGTTTAAAGGAAGTAATGGAAGAATTCTCGAAATGGATGTATGGAATTGTGAAGAAACGTAGTCAAGTTCAAATGTTTAGCTTTGGACCTGATGATAAACGTACCATATTACAACATTGCACATTTGAAAATATCGATACCAAAGATATCTTTCAAGAAGTGATGGATATTCAAAAACTTATTTCACCACATGTTACTTATCAGGGGAAAATCGTATCTCCTACATTATCTTTAGATGACATGAAATTAGTTTTTGAAATACATGGAGAAGTGGAGCATAATGCATTAACTGATTCTCTTGATTTAATGGCAATTCATGTAGCTTTTGATCAACATAAAGCAATGAATGAAGAAAACATCCAAGCGATTGTAAATCGAAAAATACAAAAACAAATAGAATCAAAAAAGAAACAACAAGCGCACTTTCGTAAAGTTATGCAAGAACGATTCAAAGAGTATCCTCGTTGTATAGAAGTAGAATTCAATCAAGAAATCTTTGACCAATTCCAAAGTTGGGAAATGAAGGATAGGTATTTCAAATGGCATTTCAAGAAGAACTTTGTTAGATTGGAAGACATAGACTATCCATATACTACAATTTCTATGAAATTGAGTATCGACACCAATGAAGAACTACCAAGTGTAACCCTAGACTTAAAAACAGAAGAACAAAATATCAAGAAAAAATATGTATTAAGTTATCATAATGCGACTCCTATTGAAAACATCATAAGAAGAGTAGGAAATGCACATGAGTGAATTTATATCCTATAGTGAACAACTGGCGAAACAAATCTATGTATTGCGTCTTTGTTTAAAGGATTGTGGAAAAGGGAGTGTATGGGAAAGAAATCCATACCTTCGCTCATCCAAAGTCAAAAAAAGTTTAGTTGCACTTCATGAAAGTATTGAACGTATCATTCCTTGTCTCATGCTTTTTATAGCACAATATACAAAAGAAGCGAAAGATACGCACGCAATGCAAAGATTTTATCATAGCTATGCATTCTTGTATGATTTCAATGATGGTATAAAAAAAGAAGAGTATGATCATTTGATTCTGATTCAAAATCAAGAAATGTTATTGAAGTTTCAAAATTTCTTTTATCAAAGTGAAAGAATATTACAGGATATTAAGCAGACAAGATAAGGGTGTCTGTTTTTTTTTATATTGTGTTTCTGTCACAGAAAGTGTATAATAATTGTGACAAAGGAGCGATGCTATGAAGGAATTATCATTGGGTGAGGCTATTTATACTAGGATGGAAGAAATGCCTAGTGGTACTATTTTTTCAAATAATGATTTTTACGATCTGGGTAATCACGATGCAATTCGTAAAGCATTATCTAGGCTTTGCATCGAACATAAAATATTTCGTTTGATAGATGGGTACTATACAATACCTTATTTTATAGAAGCAGTCCAAGAATATAGTTACCCAACAGTCTATGAATTAGCCCGGAAAATCGCGGATAGATATGCTTGGAATATTGCGCCATTTGGCGAAAATGCACTTAATCAAATAGGGATTTCCACACAAATTCCAGCGGTATGTGAATATTTGAGTGATGGACCATATAGGGAGTTTACATATTTAAATAAGGTTATAAAATTCAAACATACATCGAATAGAATGATTTCCAAATACTCACAACCAGTTTCTTTAATCATACAAAGTATTAAAACATTAGGAAGAGATAATATTACTGAAAAAGATATCAAACTTATGAACTTTTATATAAATGCATATGTTAAAGAAGATTTGCTAAAGGAAACCAAATCAGCGCCAGCTTGGATATATGAAATCATAAAAGCAATAATAGGAGGTTTTGATGAATAAATTTTTGGAATTAGGATTAGAGGATAGAAATAGATTGATTGTCAATACAGCGGAAAAAATGAATCTTCCAGAAGCTATCGTTGAAAAAGATTTCTGGGTTTGTTTTGTGTTGGATTATTTATTTAATTCTTTTGAATATAGAGTTTATTTGTTTTAAAGGCAGGACAAGTTTATCGAAAGTCTATAATTGTATAGAACGTTTTTCTGAAGATATTGATTTAGCATTAGATTGGGCGGCTTTGGGAGTGTTAAAAGATGAGGCGTATAAAATCCGAAGTAATCGACAGCAGAATTTCTATAATCATGAAGCGGATGTGAAAACTGAGAAGTATATCAATGAAATTTGGATTCCAGTCATAAAGAGAGATTTAAAAAAATTGATCCATGACGAATTTGATTTATATATTGATAAGGTAGATCAACAAACCATATGTTTTCGATATCCGCGAGCGTATCAAGACACTTCTATTTTACAGATTTTGCGTTTAGAAATAGGTGTGTTAGCTGAACCTGTACCTTCGCATACGAAAACATTAAGATCTTATATAGCAGATGCTTATCCAAGTTTGTTTGATCATAAAGAAATAACAGTGAGAACCATGAGTGTTGTAAGAACATTTTTCGAAAAAATCACAATCCTTCATAGAGAGGCTATGCGTATAAATGGAAATTATCCAATGCGATACTCAAGACACTATTATGATATATATAGAATGATTGAAATAGGGATTGCGGATGAATCTTTAGCAGATTTAGAACTTTTAAAAATGGTAGTTAATTTCAAAAAGAAATTCTATACATGTAATTGGGCTTGTTATGATGAAATATTAATAGGGAATTGTAAGCTAATACCTAATAAAGAGGGCATTGAAAAATTCTCTAAAGATTATGATATGATGAAAAAAATGATTTATGGTAGTTATCCTGCATTTGATGAAATCATAAACGCTTTAAATCAATTTGAAAATAAACTAAATCAATATATCGTACAAATGCTTGAAAAATAAAAATAAACTGTTAGACATAAAAAAGAATGATTTATTATTGGAAATAAATTACATCAAAAAAATTGTGTGAAGCACGAAAAAAATCTTGTATTATTTCAGATATGTGATACAATATAAAACGATAAAAGGTCCTTTAACTTGATCCAGAGAGGTCATTAAGGCAAACAACTCTTTCGAACCATCGTAAAGGCCCTTTTGTATAACAAAATGGTCTTTTTTTTGAAGCTTATAGGAGGTACTTATGAACAAAGATAGTCTATTGAAAATATGTGACTTAACGAAAGAAGAGATTTTTCATATCCTCCACGATGCGAATGCGTTTTCATGTTCTCATAAAGATTGGCAATTACCAAAAAGAGCTTTGGTTGCTAATCTTTTTTTTGAAGCAAGTACGCGTACGCATTTCTCATTTGCTTCTGCTCAACATCAATTGGGATGTAGTGTTGAAAACTTCAGTGCACAAGGCAGTAGCGTAGAAAAAGGAGAAAGTCTATACGATACAGTGAAGACGTTTGAAAGTATCGGATATGATGCAGTGGTGATTCGTCATAGTAAGGATGAATACTTTCATGAACTAGAACAAATTAACATTCCAATCTTAAATGCAGGGGATGGTTGTGGAAATCATCCAACCCAGTGTTTGCTTGATTTATTAACTATTTATCAAGAATTTCAAACATTTGAAGGAATTAAGGTTGCAGTGATTGGTGATATTACTCACTCACGTGTTGCGAAAAGTATCAAAGAGGCAATGGAATTGCTTGGGGGAGAGATTTGTTTCTCAGGACCTGAAGCATGGGTGGAAAAAGATGAACATTATAAAAGCGTAGATGAAGCAGTTGCTTGGGGAGATGTGGTCATGATGTTGCGCATTCAACATGAACGTCATGAAAGCACAATGAAGATGAGCAAAGAAGAATATTTAAAACAATATGGACTTACCAAAGAAAGAGCCGCAACAATGAAACCAAATGCCATTATTATGCATCCAGCACCAGTCAATCGTGGGGTGGAAATCGATAGTGATTTAGTAGAAGCTCACAATAGTCGAATCTTCAAACAAATGGAGAATGGTGTCTTGGTACGTAAAGCGGTCTTGAAAAGAGCTTTGGGGTATAACGAATTTTAAATACATAACGATAGAAAGAAGGTAAGAAGATGAAACTGATCAGACAAGCAAAGATGATAACTCATGGAAATGAAACAACACGCATGGATATCCTCTTTGATGAAGTGGAAATCAAAGAAATTAGTGAACATATCGATCCAGCATTAGCAGAAGAAGTTATCGAAGCAAATGGGGCTACCTTGTTGCCAGGTCTTGTGGATGTTCACGTACATCTAAGAGAACCAGGGTATGAGCATAAAGAAACGATTCTTACCGGAACAAAAGCTGCGGCTCATGGTGGATTTACAACCATTATGGCGATGCCCAACATTATTCCGTATCCGGATAATGTTGAAATGATGAAATCTTATTTAGAGAAGATAAAACAAGATGCGCTTGTGAATGTGATTCCTTATGCGTGTATTAGCAAAGGGGAAAAAGGTCATGAGTTGAGTGATATGGAAGGTTTATCTACGTTAGGTATTCATGCATTCAGTGATGATGGTGTTGGTGTGAGTAGCGAAGATATGATGAAATCCGCAATGGAAGAATGCAAACGTTTGGATGGAATGATTGTTGCACATACGGAAGATATGAAATATCGTGCTCCTTTGGCTTGTATGCATGAAGGTATACGAAATAAAGAGATGAACTTCATTGGAATACCGAGCGCTTGTGAATATGAACAATTTCATCGAGATTTGAAGTTGGCACAAGAGAGCGGATGTAAGTACCATGTATGTCATATGAGTGCGAAAGAAAGCGTAGAATATTTGCGAGAATATAAAGCAAAGGGTGTAAACTGCAGTGGAGAAGTTACTGCACATCATCTATTGTTAAATGAAATGGATGTGATGGGTCCAAATGAAAAAATGAACCCACCTCTAAGAAGTGTGGAAGATCAACAATCCCTCATTCAAGGATTATTGGATGGAACCATTGATATGATTGCCAACGATCACGCTCCACATAGTGAAGAAGAGAAAAACAAAGGAATGGAAACATCACCATTTGGCATTGTTGCCTTGGAAACATCCTTTCCTCTGTTATATACAAGATTCGTGAAAGAATTAAATATATTTACGCTGGAACAGCTGATTCATTGGATGAGTGAAGCACCAGCAAAACGATTTGGTATGCAGCGCATTGGAAAACTTGCGCCTGGATATATCGCAGATATGATACTAGTAAATCTAGATCAAGAATTTGTGATCAATAAAGATGAGTTCTACTCCCTAGGACATAACACTCCATTCCATGGTTGGAAATGTTATGGTCAAGTGGAGAAGACATATGTAAAAGGTAAAGTCATATATGACAAGGAGGAACACCTATGAAAAAGAGATTGTTAATCTTGGAAGACGGCAGTGTGTACAAAGGTAAGGCTTTTGGAAGCGACAACTACAAGATGGGAGAGCTTATTTTCCAAACGGGAATGAGTGGCTACCAAGAAATTATTTCTGATTTATCCTATTATGGACAAATCGTTATGATGACATTTCCAACCATTGGAAGTTGTGGTATCAATCGCGATGATTTTGAAAGTATTTCTCCACAAGTATTTGGATTTGTAGTCAAAGATTTCTGCGAGGAACCAAGTAATTGGAGAAGCGATATGACTTTAAATGAGTTTATGAAATTAAAAGGGATTCCAGGAATTGCGGATATTGATACGCGTGAAATTACTCGTAAAATTCGTGATCATGGAGTACTAAAGGCGATGATGGCTGAGGAAGATGCAGATGTAGAAGCAATCCTTAAAATGATGAAAGAAACAGACTTACCAAAGGATGGAGTACAAGTGGTATCTACACAAAAACCATTCCCAATTCCTTCCCGTGGACAAAAAGTAGTCATGGTAGACTTAGGTACAAAATTTGCGGTTATTCGTGAATTTAACTTAAGAGGATGTGATTTGGTTGTCGTGCCTTACAATATGAGCGCAAAAGATATCTTGGCGATTCATCCAGATGGTGTTGTTTTATCTGGAGGTCCAGGAGCACCAGAAGAAATTCCTGAAACATTAGAAAGTGTAAAAGAATTGTTTGGTAAGATTCCAATGTTAGGAATTGGATTAGGACATGAAGTGATTGCGGCTGCCGCAGGTGCGAAAGTTGTGAAAATGAAGGTCGGACATCATGGAAATAGTTCTCCAGTACGTAATTTAAAGAAGAATAAAATTGAATTTACATCTCAAAATCATGGTTATGATGTAGATGAAAATTCAATTGAAGGGACAGGTTTGATTGTCACTTATAAAGCATTGAACGATAACTCTATTGAAGGATTTGAGCATGAGACATACCCACTCATTACCTTATCATTTGAACCAGAAGCGGCACCAGGTGCTGATGATGTGAATTACATCTTCGATGATTTCTGTGAAATGATGAAAGAAAGAGGTGCAAAATAATGCCAAAAAGAACAGATATTAAGAAAATTATGGTGATAGGTTCAGGACCTATCGTAATCGGACAAGCGGCAGAATTTGACTATGCAGGAACGCAAGCTTGTACCTCACTTCGTGAAGAAGGATATGAAGTTGTATTGATCAACTCCAACCCTGCGACCATCATGACAGATACAGTGGTAGCAGATAGAGTATATATCGAACCATTAACGATTGAATTTGCAAGTCGTATTATTTATAAAGAAAGACCAGATGCAATCTTAGGAAGTCTTGGTGGACAGACAGGATTGAACTTAGTTGTAGAATTAGCAGAAACAGGAATTTTGGAAGAATGTGGAGTAGAAGTATTAGGTACTACATTAGATGCGATTGAAAAAGCGGAAGACCGTGATAAATTCCGTGAATTGATGTATGAAATTGGAGAACCAGTACCTGAGAGTGTCATTGTTCATAGCGTAAAAGAAGCCATTGAATTTGCCTCTACGAATGGATATCCAGTAGTTGTACGTCCTGCCTTTACTTTAGGAGGAACAGGTGGTGGATTTGCCCACAACCAAGAAGAGTTAGAAGATATCTGTGAAAACGGATTGAAAATGTCTCCTGTACACCAGTGCTTGATCGAACAAAGTATTGCGGGATATAAAGAAATTGAATATGAAGTAATGCGTGATAATGCGGACAATGCAATCGTTGTATGTAATATGGAGAACGTTGACCCTGTAGGAATTCATACAGGGGATTCCATTGTAGTAGCACCGACACAAACCCTAACAGATAGAGAATGTGGAATCATGCGTGCATCTGCAATGAAAATCATTCGTGCATTAAAAATATGTGGAGGATGTAACGTACAGTTAGCATTGGATACTTCTTCCTTCAAATACTATGTAATCGAAGTTAACCCACGTGTATCAAGATCAAGCGCCTTAGCTTCTAAAGCAACTGGGTATCCAATTGCGAAATTAGCAGCAAAGGTTGCGGTTGGTTTAACATTAGATGAAATTATCAATCCAGTGACTCAAACTAGCTATGCATGTGTAGAACCATGTATCGACTACGTAGTTGCGAAGTTTCCAAGATTTGCCTTCGATAAATTCCCAAAAGGAGATCGTACCCTTGGTACACAGATGAAAGCAACGGGAGAAGTTATGTCCATGGGACGTACCTTCGATGAAGCAATCTTAAAAGCCATTCGTTCCCTAGAAATGAAAACGGATCACTTAGAACAAAAAGATATCAACGCTTTAAGTGTAGATGAACTTTGGGATAAACTTAAGAAACGCGATGATGAAAGAATCTATGCGATCACAGCATTGTTACGTAAAGGTATTAGTGTAGATGAAATTCATGAAGAAACAAAAATGGATCGTTACTTCCTATATCGTTTCCGTGCAATCGTAGCTTTCGAAAAAGAAATCGAAGAAAACAAAGGAAACTTAGAAGTTTTATTAGAAGCTAAAAAACGTGGATTTGCGGATAGCTTCATCGCTCGTAAATGGAACGTAGACGAAAGAGAAATCTATGATACAAGAAAAGCCAATGCAATTACACCAGTATATAAAATGGTAGATACTTGTGCAGGTGAATATGTATCTGGTACACCTTACCTTTACTCCACATATGAACATGAAAATGAAAGTATTCGAAGTGAACGTGAAAAAATCGTTGTCTTAGGATCTGGACCAATTCGTATTGGACAGGGTGTAGAGTTTGACTACGCTACCGTGCATTGTGTAAAAACAATCCGTGAGTGTGGATATGAAGCAATCGTTATCAACAACAACCCTGAAACAGTATCTACAGATTACTCAATTTCAGATAAATTATACTTCGAACCACTTACAATCGAAGATGTAATGCATGTCATCGATTTAGAAAATCCACTTGGTGTCATCGTACAGTTCGGTGGACAAACAGCAATCAACTTAGCCGATAAATTGGTAGAACGTGGTGTTAAGATTTTAGGAACATCATTAGAAAACATCGATCGTGCAGAAGATCGTCATGAATTTGAAGCCATGCTTCATACACTCGATATCCCACAACCAAAGGGAGAAACTGCAATCGAAGTAGAAGCAGCGATTGATATCGCAAATCGCATAGGCTATCCTGTCCTTGTACGCCCTTCCTATGTACTAGGTGGACGTGCTATGGAAATCGTACACAACGATGATGACTTACGCATCTATATGGCAACTGCAGTAAAAGAAATTAGTCATGATGCCCCAATCTTAGTAGATAAATATATCGTTGGTAAAGAAATGGAAATTGATGCGATAGCGGATGGAGAACATGTGTTCATTCCTGGTATCATGGAACATATTGAACGTGCGGGTGTGCACTCTGGAGACTCTATCTCAGTATATCCTGCGCCAACAGCATCTCAAAAAGTAAAAGATCTAATCATCGATTATGCGACAAGAATTGGAAAAGGATTCCACTTCATTGGATTGTACAACATCCAGTTCATTGTTGATAAAGATGATAAAGTATACGTACTTGAAGTAAACCCTAGATCTTCACGTACAGTACCATTCTTAAGTAAAATCACAGGAGTTCCAATGTCTTATGTAGCAACACGCTGTGTACTTGGACATTCCTTAAAAGAACAAGGGTATGAAGAAGGTGTGCATCCTGAATGTGATCGCCATTTCGTAAAAGCTCCAGTATTCTCCTTCGCAAAACTACGTAGCGTAGATACAACACTTGGACCTGAAATGAAATCAACAGGAGAAGCACTAGGAAGTGATACAACACTTGAAAAAGCATTATACAAAGCATTGATAGCAAGTGGAGTTAAGATTCCAACACACGGAAATGTCTTAATGACCATCGCTGATATCGATAAAGAAGAAGGTTATAAGATTGCGAAGCGCTTCTCAGATATTGGATATGGCATCTACGCTACCAAAGGTACTGCGAAATATCTAGAAGAAAAAGGATTGTATGTACAAACAATTTCAAAAATTGATGAAGATAAACACAGCAATGTCGTAGAATTGATTCGTAAAGGTAAAGTAAACTATGTCGTAAATACCATGAGCATTAGCAAATCAGTAAGCGCTGATGGCTTTGAAATCAGACGTACAGCGGCAGAGAACAACATCTCATGTTTCACATCCTTAGATACTGCGAATGCGATCTTAAGAGTACTAGAATCTCAAACATTTACCGCAATCTCAATGAATGAATTGGAGAAATAAGTATGCAGGAAGAAGTAGCTATCATCCTTCAAAATGAACAAATTGCAAAAGATACCTACCGTATGGTATTACAGGCCAACATGTCGAAAGACATGTTGCCTGGTCAATTTGTGAATATAAAAGTGGATGGATATTTATTACGAAGACCAATTAGCATATCTTCCATAGAAGATATGCACTTTGTCATTGTATACAAAGTGGTTGGAGATGGAACAAAGAAATTAACAACATTGACATCTGGTCAATCTATGAATGTATTTGGTCCTTTAGGTAGTAGTTATCCGATTCACAATGAAGAAGAGGAAATATTATTAATTGGTGGGGGAGTTGGTGTACCTCCATTATTTGAAGTAGCCAAACAATATCGTAAGCTACAAAAACAAGTACATGTCGTTCTTGGATTCAATGATGTAGACAGTGTGTTCTATGAAGAAGAATTTAAAGTCTTAGGTTGTCATGTTGTAATTTCTACAATGGATGGATCCTATGGTGTTAAGGGAACTGTAATGGATGGTATTGAAGATGCTAATATTACATGTGACTTTGTTTGTAGTTGTGGACCTCGCCCTATGCTAAAGGCAGTGGAAGCGAACTATCAACGTGGATATATGTCCTTTGAAAGTCGTATGGCATGTGGCATTGGTGCTTGTATGGCATGTGTTGCGAAAGATAAAAAAGAAGAAAACTTGTACCATAAAATATGTAAAGATGGACCTGTCTTCCCAATTGGAAAGGTGGAATTCTAATGGATATGCATGTAAAATTACCTGGTTTAAATCTAAAGAATCCAATCATTCCAGCAAGTGGGTGTTTCGGTTTTGGAAGAGAATACGCCGAATTATATGATTTAAGTGTGTTAGGTGGAATTGCGATTAAAAGTGCAACACCTGCCTATCGTTATGGAAACCCTACACCACGTGTTGCGGAAACTCCAATGGGCATGTTAAATGCCATTGGATTACAGAACCCTGGTGTGGATGTGATCATGGAAAAAGAATTGCCTTGGCTTGCGCAATTTGATACAGAAATCATTGCGAATGTAGCTGGAGCAAGTGAAGAAGAATATGTAGAAGTCATTCGTAAACTAAATGATAGTGATGTCGTAAAAGCGTATGAACTAAACATAAGTTGTCCAAATGTAAAACATGGTGGTATTGGACTTGGTACTGATCCACAATTAGCTGCTCATGTCACTCGGTTAGCAAAAGAAGCTGCAACTAAACCCGTTTATGTTAAGTTATCTCCCAACGTAACGAATATTGTGGAAATCGCAAAAGCAGTAGAAGAAGCTGGAGCAGATGGCATCGTCTTAATCAATACCCTAATGGGAGTACGTTTGGATTTACATACAGGAAAACCTATCTTAGCAAATGTTACAGGTGGATTGAGTGGGCCTGCCATCAAACCAGTTGCGATACGTATGGTATATCAAGTGTATCAAGCAGTTTCTATTCCTATCATTGGAGTTGGTGGTATCACTTGTGCAGAAGATGTATTAGAATTCTTATATGCAGGAGCAAGTGCAGTAGAAGTGGGTATGCAAAACTTTGTGGATCCATATTGCTGTGTAAAAATAATCGAAGAATTACCAGAGGTATTAAAGAAATATGGTTGTAACAGTTTAGAAGAAGCTGTTGGAAGGAGTCATAGACTATGAATAAAACGATCGTTGCATTAGATTTCTCAACAAAAGAAGAAGTTATGAATTTCCTAAAAGGGTTTCAAGAACCAATCTATGTAAAAATTGGGATGGAGCTTACTTATGCATGTGGATTGGATATCGTAAAAGATGTACGTGCATTAGGACATCATATTTTCTTAGATCTAAAATTACATGACATTCCTAATACTGTAAAAGGTGGTATGAAAAACTTAGCGAAGTTGGATGTTGATATTGTAAATCTTCACTGTGCTGGTGGAATCGCTATGATGAAAGCTGCAATGGAAGGTTTAGAAGAAGGCGCAATGGGTGGAAAACGTCCATTATGCATCGGTGTGACACAACTTACTTCCACTTCAAAAGAAGCAATGAATGAAGAACTTGGTATTCCAGGAGAAGTAATAGACTGTGTTATCAACTATGCAAAGAATGCCAAAGAGGCAGGACTTGATGGAGTGGTATGTAGTGTACATGAAGCACGTGCAATTCATGAAGCTTGTGGAAATGACTTCTTAACTGTAACTCCAGGAATTCGTTTAGCGGATGATAATGTAAACGATCAAAAAAGAGTTGCGACACCAACATTTGCAAAAGAAGAAGGCTGTAACCATATCGTTGTAGGACGTAGCATTACAGGGAGTGCAAATCCTCAACAAACATATCTTGATATCGAAGCGATGATGAACTAATCAAACAAGAAGTGAACAACAAAATCACTTCTTTTTTTTACGCTGTTTATCCTATACTTAATCCAATACATAAATAGGATAATGATATGATTATAAAAAAATCGAAATAGATATGGATGGAGGATACTATAAAGAGAAATTTTAAAGTTTATATGAATACATGAGACAACAGCATATTCACTTTTTGTCGTAAGGAGTAATTCACTGCTAAAATTTCAAACATTCTTTCCTGATATTAAAAATAAACTGATTTTTATCGCAGAAAATGGAAGGTAACTGTTAGATTATGGATGGAAGAAACGAGTCTATAAAAAAAGTAGATACTTTAAAAGTCATGCTAAATATTTCTTTGTTGGGTGTGCACAAAACTTAACGTGCTTGCATTAGAATACTTTGCTAAAACTCGTGGTTGCAAAATGCGACCAAAAAAAATAATTTCACAAAATTTAGGATTTTTACATTTAATTCCGTATATATATATTGAAGGGAGGTAATTAGATGAATGAAATAATTACAAAAGATAAAGAATTCAAAGATTTAGTTCACGTAATTCGTGGACAACATGTAATGTTTGATAGTGATTTGGCACGATTGTATGGAACAGAAGTTAAAAATCTAAATAGACAAGTAAAGAGAAATATTGAAAAGTTTCCAGACGATTTCATGTTTCAATTGTCGAAAGATGAGACATATAATTTGTGGTGCCAAAATGGCACCGCAAATATACATACGATGTCTAGAAGTAATCCATATGTGTTTACAGAACAAGGAGTTTATATGGTTGCAACGATTCTTAAAAATGATATAGCCACACAACAAAGTATTTATATCATGCGATCTTTTAAAGAAATGAAACATTATTTAGCAGAGAACAAATCGTTATTAAGCAACACTGAATTATCTAACATTATTAGTCGTTTAGATAAACATGAAGCTGATATAAACAAAATCATGGATAACTTCATTAATGAAGATAATATCAAAGAGAAACTATTTCTAGATGGACAAGTTTTCGATGCGGTTGAAACCTATATCAATATTTATAAACAGGCTAAAAAAAATATCTATATCATAGATGATTACATAAATATAGATACGTTGAATTTGTTAAAGTATAAACAAGAGAATGTTGATATAACAATTTTTACTAGTAATAAAGCGGAACCTAGGTTATCTAAAACGGAAGTAAAAAAGTTTAACATTCAGTATCCATCTTTATCTCTAAAGTTCGCTCCTAATATACATGATCGCTTTATTGTGGTTGATTACGGAACTAACCGTGAGAAATTTTATGTTTGTGGTTCTTCTAGCAAGGATGCTGGAAAAAAGATATGTACAATTATTCGATTGTATGATAAAAATGGAATGCATTTTATAATAGATGAATTATTAAAAAATAAGAATTTAGTGTTTTAAAATTAAAGTTTGTTCTTTGACAATTGAATACTACAATTTTGACTAGTTGCTCATTCGTGTAGTTTATTAAGGTGAATACCTTCTAAAACTATGATACATTGCTAAGCGATTTTGATTTTCTTAGAAGACAGTAGAAATAAAAGACAGATGTTAATTTGTTTGATAACTTTTATAAAAATTAATTGGATTGTAAAGAATGGGAATATAAGAATTCTATAATTTAAAAGGTAGCTCGAATTGAAAAAACTCCCCAAATATGATACTATTGTAAAGACTTATATGACATATTCTATGGCGTATAATTAACGAAAAAAATACATGGAGGATAGAAAAATGGAACAATACAAACAAGAATTTATTGAATTTATGGTGGATAGTAAAGTTTTAAAATTTGGAGACTTTACATTAAAGAGTGGAAGAAAATCTCCTTTCTTTATGAATGCTGGAGGTTATGTAACTGGAAGTCAACTAGCAAAACTTGGAGAATACTATGCAAAAGCAATCCATGATACTTATGGACTAGACTTTGATGTATTGTTTGGACCTGCATACAAAGGAATTCCTCTTGCAGTCGCAACAACAATGGCAATTTCAAAACTGTATGGTGTAGACATTAAATACTGTTGTAATCGTAAAGAAGAAAAAGACCATGGGGATACTGGTATCTTATTAGGTGCGAAATTGCAAGATGGTGATCGTGTTGTCATCATTGAAGATGTAACTACTTCAGGAAAATCCATCGAAGAAACATACCCAATTTTAAAAGCACAAGGGAATGTAGAAATTAAGGGATTGATTGTTTCTTTAAACCGTATGGAAAAAGGAAAAGGAACACAAAGCGCATTGGATGAAGTCAAAGAGAAATATGGCTTTGAAACAAGTGCGATCGTTTCTATGGCAGATGTTGTAGAACACTTATATAACAAAGAGTACAAGGGAGAAATCATCATTAACGATGAGCTAAAAAAAGCAATTGATGCGTATTATGATGAATATGGTGTAAAATAGATTTATATGCATGTTGACTATATTATACAAGAAATACATTTCTATCTATTCTATGATTATGTAGTAGATAGAAAGAAGGTATAATATGAGTCAAAATGAAAAATGTGTAATGGTAATCGATGAACATTTACCACTTGGAATCATTGCGAATACGGCGGCAGTGATGGGAATTACGCTAGGAAAATTGAAACCTGAAATTGTAGGAACAACCGTCCTAGATAAAGATTTCAACCAGCACCTTGGAGTGATTACATTTCCTGTTCCTATATTGAAGGCAGATGCCAGTAAAATCCAAGAATTACGTGAACTTTTATATCAAGAAGCGTATCAAGATGTACTCTGTGTAGATTTTACGTTACAAGCACAAGAGTGTAAAGAGTATGAAGAATACATAGAAAAGATGAAGCATGTTTCTCAAAAGGATTTAGTTTATATGGGGATTGCGATTTGTGGTCTTAAAAAGAAAGTAAATTCTTTAACAGGAAGTATGCCATTGTTAAGATAGTAAATAGAGTTTACGAATATGAAAAGAGCACATCTGTATATGCAGATGTGCTCTTTTTTGGGTTGAATTGTGATTTAAAATTTAATTATAAATCTATTCAGTTAGTGAGTTATGTTTGCGTTTAATAAAAACTCTAATGTAATCTTCTTATCAAATTTAACTACTTGATCATCTTTGGTTGTTGCAGTTCCCGTATAGTTTAGAACTGTCTTATCATTCTTTTCGCTGATATCCAATTTTATGTTAGATTCTTTATACGTATCTTTAACATATTGCACTACATACTCATGTTGCATAGTGAAATTATTTATATTGAGCATAATGGAAGAAGCAGGGTCGGCATACCATTTTCCAGCAACAGCAATAACAGGGGTATCAATTTTAAGATTTTCTGCTACGCTACTCCCCCCACTAATTCTCACATTAATAAGCGGATGATAAGCACACCAAATGTAATATCCACACGTACTACAAATGATAGCTACAACTATCCCAACCAATATAAGAGTCCTTTTCATAATTCTAAATTCTATATACTTTTTCACATCTTCACCCCATTTCTTCGAAAAAGTAGTTTTACTTAAGTATATTATAAAACGCTGTTGTTTGAAACTACTTTATAAGTGAAACCAGGAGTTCCATATAAGCAGCCTATAAAAAATTTTGAGTAACGCATTGTAGAAACATTTGCATAACTAACTTTATTCTTTTTTCCAAAATCCTGTTCTCTAATAACTGGCATAGAAAACCAGTCGCCAGCAACATCGCCCCATATACCGGTAATAGTAAATATTTTTTTGGATGAAGGTATATTTGTTATTGTTATATGAGTAAGACCTGTCCTTGGCTGACCAGGGGCATTCACATTAAAATATGGTGTCTCAGCATTCCATTGACCAGCTGGAACAGTGCGAGAATAAGGGAGATTTACAGCAGGTACAGAAAGAACCGCTATATCATTATTTGAAGCTCCAACTTGTCTATTTAGCTCTTGTACCATGACCTCATCTTTAATCCTATTTTCCTCAATAGGCAACAATAGAATAATTACGTCACCATTATCATCGTAAGTTACCAAGTTATGATCCTTCAATTCAAATTCTATCCCATTATAAATCACTTTATTATCAATAAGATTATATTTTTCGTACTCTATGATAATATAATCATCTGCAATTAGAAATGCTGGGCTATTTTCCATAGCATTGATACCTATATTACTATATAACAATGTTACTACTAAGGTAAAGATTAAAACTAATTTTTTCTTCATTTTTTCCATCTCCTTTTTCATATTGAGTGTTATTGTGTTTATGATAATCATAATTTTGCATTCTAAAGTAACTCACATATAACTAGTTATTATGCATATTATACGAGTTATTTTATATTTATAAAACCATTTGAAATAAGCTGCTCATATGAAAAATATAATAATTTACATATGACTTTTGTTTCACGCTTATGTTCATTCTTGATAGCACTATCTATACACATTATATAACGATTTTAAAAAAAAACAATCGTTATATTTAATAATATCCATTTTTTTTAACAAATGCTCTTGTTAATTTTTAAAATAGTAATATAATTATATCATGATTAGAAAAGAGGTGTTTTATGAACTTGATTAAATTGACCAAACGAGAAAATGAAATTATGGAAGTATTATGGGATAACAATGATAAAGATATGACTGCGACCGATATTATGAATGCCTCAAAGGGGATTAGTTTGAATACCATACAACAATCACTACAAAAACTATTGAAAATGAATTACATTTATGTGTCTAAAATTGGGAAAAATAACAAATCTTTAGTAAGACTTTATCGTTCATTGATAAGTGAAAATGAGTATATTACAGCATTCATCAACCAATCTGCTTATGCGGAGCTAGCTACAAGTTTCATTAAACAAACCGATGATGATGAAGTTTTGAAAGAGTTGATTCAATTGATTGAAAAGAAACGCGAAAGTTTGAAGAGATAGCAATATGAGTATCACGATTTCTTCAATTTTGATTACGGTTTTTATATCTTCTATATTGATTGTGATTTTAAACTATATCATTCGAAACACAAATAGATTTAAAATCTTTAGAACAGATTTTCTATGCATTTTGATATTAATTATTTTGTTTAGGCTCGTATTTCCGTTTGAATTATTCTTCACAAAAACGATATTGTTTACGACGGTTATGAATCCATTATTTAAGCTTTTTAACTATAAACTTATATTTGATATAACATTTTGGCAAATTATCCTATTGATTTGGATTAGTGGTAGTGTTGTATATTCTTCTATTTTCATTCAACAAATATTAAGCTCTTTTAGAATTATCAGAAGATTACAAAAAAAATCAACACCTTACAGAGTTTGTGATTTTTTTGATCTATGCGATAATGATTATCAGATATTTGTTTCTGATTTGATTTCCTCTCCGATGGTGTTTGGATTTAAAAAAATAATATTTTTACCAAATATCGAGTTTTCTGAAGTAGACTTAAAAAATATTATTTATCATGAAATACAGCATATAAAAAATTATGATTCCTATATCAAATTGTTTTTGAATGTTTTAGTGGTTATATATTGGTGGTTTCCTCCAATATATATTTTGAAAAAGAATATTGCTTTATTTATAGAGATAAGGGTGGATGATCAAGTGACAAAAAATATGTCTGCAGAATCAAGAGTTGATTATACCAATTCATTAATAGATGTACAAAAAAAAATAGAACCACAAGCCTACAGAAGTTTAGCATTTAGTTCGTTTATAGATGATTCAGCATATATACTTTCATATAGGATTCATTATCTTTTAGATGGCGCTTTTATAAAGAAGACTAAATCTATATTTTTATTTTCACTATTTATTGTATCAATAATATCATATATGTTTATATTTGAACCTGCTTATTACAATGGAAAAGAAACAGAAGGAACACTTACATTAGAAGATATCAATACAAAAGGTATTATTACACATAAACGAAATGGTACCTATACTTTAACATTCAATGGTAAAAATATAGATTTTGGATATACAATACCTGAAGATTTCAAGAATGTACTAATCATTGAAGAAAGTGAGGGAAATGAGTGAAAAAACTGGTCATAATTGCACTTACTGTGCTATGTTGTATACCTCTAAACACAGTGAAACTAAATGCAACAGGAGTTTTTAAATCTATTGTTCTTTTCGCCGATGCTAAAGAATGGAGATATAAGATAGTGGATGGACAGATATTCAAACGATTGTATAATTTATCAAAAGAAAGATGGGAAGGTTCTTGGATTAAGGTAACATAATAAATTTAAATTATTATTAATTATTTTCATAGTTTATTGTAATGATTAACTATATTTTAGGCTTAAGAAATATATAGGATAATAAAAGCAAGCGATAATATAAGGAAACACAGAAATCTAGCATAGACAGATGTTATATTTCTAGATACTGTCATACTACATGTTTTCATTTCGATCCTTTTATTAAAGAACTCTTTCACAATTCTCTACTAATGATAAATCAGATTCTCGCAAATTTTATAAACCAATATACAGAAATGTATTCTCTCACATACTGTTATCATCTAGCAAATACACAAATTGTGAATGTGTTTGATACACATATAGGTATTGTAAGACAAAACTACACATTTTTTTGTAGATTGCAAAGTCCAAATTTTTAAATTTATTGTAGATAAATATATTTGTGTTCTAATTAACTACCTAACTTTTTTCTTTTTGCACTTAAGGATTTCTATCATACCAATTATGCAATTTATTTATAGAAATAGTATGGGTGCACTTCATTCTTAGGAGTAAGGTTTATTTTCTTATAAGAGCATAACACAATGTGAATCGGTTATAACGAATTTTACGACCACACTGTTGAAGTACTTCTGATAATGCACAATATTTATCTACGGCTTGTAAAATCAAGCCTTCTTTTGTTTTTGGACGATGAAAGGTAATTGGCCACATATGATGCAAGATAGCATCTTCAATAATGGCATTTACCATCGTTGCTTTTCTAGCATTCTCTAAAGCTACTTTTGGATGTGCACTACGATGTTTCCCTTCAAAGGGGATTTCATCATGATGACGATCATATAAGTATAGGTCATGTAATAAACCTGCTCTAGCGGCACTATAAGCATCTAAATGAAACTTTCTTGCTAATAAAAAGGTATAGTAGGAAACGTTGAGAGAGTGTTGAAATCTTGACGTATGCATATGTTGTACATAATCTTGTAACTCGTTAATTTGATCAAGACCTAGCAAATCTTTAATACAATCCAAATATTCATTTGCTAATGTACAATCTTCGTTATTTAAATCCACTTTTGAAAAAATCGCTTTCTCCATGCATTATCCTCTTTCTTTCACAGTACTTCTTCATCATATCATTTTTTTATAAACAATTTATGTGATAGGTTTGTGATTTGCATTTTTTACAATTTTCGCTTTTGCAAATTGCCTTGAAATACGGTATCATAATACCATATGAAAAGGGGATTATAAAATGTTAACTTTTGAAAATGTAATATTACATATATTGGATAGCGAACATAACACATGTGTAATTAGTGATGAATGTATGGATGAAACAGATGAAACACTAGATACCATATTGCAAAGTAAGGCAACAAAGATTTTTGCGAGTGCACAAAAGAAAAAGGGAGTTTTTCAAGAAGGGTCTGCGTTTCGTGAATGTGTAGAACGTTATAAGGATGGACAAGTATCATTTGAGGAAATGAGTGAGAAGATAGCCCGTAGTATTTTTGATGTGAAGATGAAATATGGTTTATATGCATCCAGTGACTTGATTGTAGCGATTGTTATGAATGAGGGTAGACGTTACCTAATCGGTATTGATAATGCCTTCCATGAAGGAATTACGCATGATATACGTCAAAGTGATAAAACATGCAATGTGATTTGTTCTAGCTCCTCATTGATTTCTAGTAACTTGATTAAAGATGATCGTGTATTCCTTGTAGAACTAAGTGATTTGAGTGTTTCCACGATTGAAACAAAGATAGAAATTGAAGCAGAGAAAGTAAATGTATTCGCGGATATCATTCTACAAACAAGCAATGAACCATCCTATAAAGAGGCAATGAAATCCATTAGTAAAACATGTGAAATGATCGTAGATAAATATGATATGAATGAAATGGAAATACTTCCTAAGATGAAGGGGATTATACAAGAGAATGTAACCGCGCAAACACCCATCAATATAGAAGAAGTCGCAAATGTATTGTTTGTGGATAAACCTCTTGCGAAAAGTGAGTTTAAAGAAGAACTTAAGACAAAAGGGGTAGAAAAAGATGTAGAAGTAGAATACGTTAAACCTACCAAAGCGGATGTCGTACAAAAGATAAAGACAGATAGAGGAATCGAATTGATCATTCCTATTGATTTTATGAACTCTAAAGATTTAGTGGAATTTCAAAACAATCCAGACGGTACCATTTCTATACAATTGAAAAATATTATGCACATTTCTAGTAAGTAAGGTGTATAGCGAACAAGTGAAAACTTGTTCTTTTTTTTAGAAATGGAAGAAATTGCATAGGGAAGCCTTTTACAATTATAGAACAATACGATACAATTACAATGAATGAGAGGTATGAATATGTCTACAAAAAATAATCGCATGATTGTATTCTTAAAACTATTGATGAATCATGAAGGATATATGAAGAGTGAAGAATTATGTGCAGGATTATCCATCAGTCCAAGAACACTTCGAGATGATATCACGAAGTATAATATAGAATTTCGTAAGAATGGGTTAATGATTGATTCGAAACATGGAACTGGGTATCGTTTACAAATCATTGATGAGAGTGCGTATCATTTATTTATTGCGTCACTTTTAAAAGAGGAAGAAGATTCCCAACG
Source organism: Amedibacillus sp. YH-ame10 (assembly GCF_053848885.1). Classification (NCBI taxonomy): domain Bacteria; kingdom Bacillati; phylum Bacillota; class Erysipelotrichia; order Erysipelotrichales; family Erysipelotrichaceae; genus Amedibacillus; species Amedibacillus sp. YH-ame10. Next base: position 17,243 of record NZ_JBSPFA010000005.1, on the reverse strand, counting down.
ATTACTACCAGTATATCCAGAGGATCGTATCAATTACTTAATTAAATTGTTGTTGAGCAATGATGACTATGTAAAGTTAGATGATGTTGCAGATGAAATTTTCATAAGTCGCTCTACTTTACAAAATGATATGAAAGAAGTGCGTGAGAGATTGCGTTTCTTCCATTTAAAGCTAAATAGTAAACCCGCATATGGACTACGTATCGAAGGAAGTGAGATGCATAAACGTTCCTGTATCTCGCAATACTTTTTTCATACGGATACGATGGATGAACTTTTTTCTAAACGAAATCCAATGAATGAACAACAAACTCTAATACGAGATATCCTATTTGAAACCTTGGATGAAACAGGATTTCGTTTGAGTGATATTGGGTTTCAAAACTTAATCATTCATATTTCTATTGCTTTACAAAGAGTTCGTGAACAAAGTGAAGATAACTTAGAACTTTATCAGGACATCTTGGATACGAAAGAATATGAAGTCGCAATGCTTTTAGTACAACGTTTAAATGAAGCAATGAAGGTAAACTTAAAACCCGTAGAGACATGTTATATAGCCATTCATCTTATGGGAAAAAAGACATTACAATATCATCGTGAATATGCAATTACACAAGAGATAGAAGAATTGTTATGTACTACCTTTGATGAAATACAACAACAATATGGGTATGACTTCTTTTCCGATTTAGAACTATATACGGTATTAGCGTTGCATTTTCAACCAATGTTAAACCGTTTACGTTATGGACTTCCTATGCAAAATCCATTGTTGGAAGATATTAAGAGTGAACATCATCAAGCGTTTGAAATTGCAGTGTTATCCGCTGATGTCATTACTCGTACCTTGCATTTTTCTATGAGTGAATCAGAGATGGGATATCTAGCTTTGCATTATGCATTAGCAATGGAACGTGCAGAAAGTAAGAAACAAAAGAAGAAGAACATCATTGTTGTATGTGCGAGTGGAGCAGGTAGTTCACAAATATTGATGTATAAATTACGACAACGTTTTCAACAACAATTACAAGATACACAAGTGATTGAAATGTATAAGTTAAAAACGATTGATCAAAGCCATTATGATTTTATTCTAACGACAGTACCAATCCCTTTTCCTACCAGCATTCCGGTAATTCAAGTGCAATACTTCTTAAATGATGCAGATATCGTACAATTATCTGATGCGTTTTTAGAACAAGGGGATACTAGTGTTGTCGATCGTTACTTTGATGATGCTTTGTTCTTTGAAGATATCGAAGGAAAAACAAAAGAAGAAATCATCACTGAAATGATTACACGTACATCGAAGGTTCATCCTCTACCAGATATATTTATGGCATCTGTATTTGAACGTGAACAGATAGCAAGTACGGAATTTGGAAACTTCGTTGCGATGCCTCATCCCATGAAAGCAATGTGTGATGAAACATTTGTAAGTGTTGGTATTTTAAAACGTAACATTCGTTGGGTGCATCAACAAGTGCGTTATGTATTCTTAATGTGTGTGAAGAAAGATGAAACACAGTCCCTTCAACAATTTCATGAAGCACTAGCAACACTTGTAACAAATCGTTCCCTCATGCAAGAGTTTGAAAAAGCTCCTACCATCAAGACTTTAAAAGATATTTTGAACCAACAAACAAACGACAACGATATCTTTCAATAAGAACTGCCACAATGTATGTGGCAATTCGTTCGCTACAAGTAGTATCCATAATCCTTATAATTATAGGTGAGGAGGAACCTAATGTGAATGTTCTGTTATGCTGTTGTTCGGGCTTCTCAACCAGCATCTTAGTAAAGGCAATGCGAGAAGAAGCAATCCGTATAGGAAGACAAGATATTAAGATAGGCTCTATTGGTGTCGATATGCTATATGAATATATCGACCGATCAGATGTCATTTTAATTGCGCCTCAGCTATTTCATGAATATGATCATCTCAAAAAACTGGCAGATGACGCTGGTAAGCCAATGTACGTAGTCAATCGCGATGACTATGGAAACATGGATGGGAAAAAGGTTCTTTCAAACATGCTCTTTCAAATAGAAAGAGATGACAGGGAGGATATTAAAATGGATACTGTTTCAACATTTATTGAAAGCAAATTGATGCCGATTGCGATCAAAGTCGGCTCCAACAAAGTTTTAACGATTATACGTAATGCGATGTGTGCAACGATGTCACTACTTATCATTGGTAGTATTTCAATTTTATTAACGAGCTTTCCAATCGATGCAGTCGCAAAATTCTTACAACCAGCTTCTCCGTTTCTAAATGCAATTTATAACTGTACAACGGGAATGATGGGATTATTTACTGCAGCTAGTATGGCATACTATGCGGCTGTAGAATACAAAGCAGATATATTCTCAAGTATAATTACATCTGTTTCAGCATTCTTATTAACACAAATTTCTTTAGATGGAGTTTTGAATATCGGAGGTTTAGGTTCTAGTGGTTTATTAACTGCTATGGTGATTGGATTTGTAACCGTAAAAGTGATTGATTTATTTAAGAGAAAACACTTGGTTATTAAAATGCCTGCAGGTGTACCTGAAGCAGTTAGCGAATCTTTCTCTTCACTTATTCCAGCGGTCTTAATTCTCGTTGTATTTGGTTCTGTTTCTTTAATCTTTGGATTTAATATCAACGATATCTTAGCAACTATGATGTCTCCATTATCAGGAGCTATCAATACGCCTTGGGGATATGCAATTTATCATATGTTATGTGGTTTAGTATTCTTCTGTGGTATCAACTCAGCTGTTGTTATCGGAGTGGTACAAGCGTTCATTATGCAAAATGGGGCAATGAATGAAGCGGCATTTAAAGCGGGAGAAACCATTCAATATGCCGCAACTTATGCAACAGATACTATGATTTGGGCAGGTGGTACAGGAGCTACTATTGGATTGGTAATCTTAATGGCAATTCGTTCTAAGAGTAAAACTATGAAAACAATGGGACGTATGTCCATCGGTCCTGGTATCTTTAACATCAATGAACCAGTCATCTTTGGTACTCCAATTTGTTTCAACCCAATCTTCTTAATTCCATTCGTGTTATTACCAGGGATTCTAGCGTTCTCTACCTATATGTTAATGGATTTAGGAGTTATCGCTATGCCAACAGTAGGTATGGTTCCTTGGACACTTCCTCCAGTTGCGATTGGATTTGTTATGTCAAATGGCGCAATTTCAACGGGTGTTTGGTCAATTGCGGTCGTTCTAATTAGTATTATCGTATATTATCCATTCTTTAAAATGGCAGATAAAAGAGAATATTTAAATGAGAAAAAAGCACAGCAGGAAGAGGCTGCTGCACAGGAGTAATCTATGAAGAAAACACCATTCCCTAAAGATTTCTTATGGGGCGGAAGTATTGCGGCACATCAATGTGAAGGTGCTTATCTTGAAGGTGGCAAAGGTTTAGGAATTATGGATCTTGTGAGCAATGGAACCTATGAAACTCCTAGACATATATCTTCTGTACTAGAAGAGGGATGTTATTATCCCTCTCATACAGGGATTGATTTCTATCATCGTTATAAAGAAGATCTTGCCTTGATGGCAGAGATGGGTTTTAAAACCCTACGCATCTCTATCGATTGGTCTAGAATATATCCTATGGGAGATGAAGAAGAACCCAACCAAGAAGGATTGCAGTTCTATCATGATGTCATCGATGAAATGCTACGGTTACACATAGAACCAATGGTAACACTCTATCATTTTGAATTACCAATGAACATTGTGAAAACATACGGAGCATGGTTGAATCGTAAAACTATTGATTTATATGTGAAGTTTTGTAGAAGTGTGGTTACTTCATTAAAAGGAAAGGTCCATCGTTGGGTGACCTTTAATGAGATGAATCATTTAGATCCAATGAGTGAAGTTAGTGATATCTTTACGTATATGATTGCAGGTGTAAAATACAGCGAGTTAACAAATAAGAAACAAGACCTTGCTAGTATTGGTTATCATATGACCTTAGCAGGTGTAAAAGCATGTGCATGCATTCATGAGATTGATCCATCCAATCAAGTAGGTTGTGTATTTGGTATCACTCCTTATTATCCAAAAAACTGTAGACCAGAAAATGTACTGCAAGCATTTAAGGATATGGATCGTGATTTCTATCAAATAGATGCTATGTGCAATGGTGCTTTTCCAGAATATAAAGTAAAAGAATATGTACGTAATGATATCATCGTGGATATCACTCACGAGGATAAACAAGCTTTCAAAGAAGGAACTCTAGATTTTATTGGGTTGAATTATTATGCAACTGAAGTGCGTGCTACCAAAGAAGATATGGATGGTAACGCTACGTATTTTGGAGGAATGGAAAATCCTTACCTTAAACAATCGGATTGGGGTTGGACAGTAGATCCAGTAGGATTACGGTACTTGTTGAATTATACATATCGTCGTTATGGTCTTCCTATTATCATTACAGAAAATGGCCTAGGTGCTGTTGATGTAGTGAATGAACAAGGAATCGTCGATGATAATTATCGTATTTCTTATTTGAATGATCATATTAAAAATATCATTGATGCAGTACAAGAAGATGGTGTGGATTGTTTTGGATATTTGATGTGGGGACCAATTGATTTGGTATCTGCCACAACTGGTGAGATGAAAAAACGTTATGGTTTTATCTATGTAGATAAACAAGATGATGGAACGGGAACTTATGCAAGAAGTCCTAAAAAGAGTTTTGCGTGGTATCAAGAAGTAATTAAAACAAATGGAGGAAATATAAAATGAATATTTTATTGATATGCTCAGCTGGAATGTCAACGAGCTTAATGGTACAAAAAATGCGTGATGTTGCCGCAGAAGAAGGATTGGAAGCGACAATATGGGCAGTAGCAGAAGTAGAAGCAAGCGAAGAGGTTAAAAAGGCAGACGTTGTTTTGTTAGGACCACAAATTCGCTTCAAACTTCCACAAATGAAAGAACTATGCAAAGATACTCCTATCGATGCCATCGATATGCGTGCTTATGGAATGATGGATGGAAAAGCCGTTTTACATAGAGCACTTGAAATGGTGAAGTAAATGGAAGGAATAGAACTTATTTGTTTTCAAATCATTTCTTCTGTAGGAGGAGCGCGCTCTTCTTATATTGAAGCAATTCAAAAGGCAAAAGCTGCAGACTTTGAAGGCGCAGACGCTTGTATGAAAGAGGGTGCTAAAATGTTTCATGAAGGACATAATGCACACGCACAATTGATACAAAAAGAAGCTTCCGGAGAAGAGAATAAAATTACTTTATTGCTTGTTCATGCGGAAGATCAACTTATGAGTGCAGAAGGATTTGGTATCCTTGCACAAGAATTTATCGATCTGTATAAAGAAGTCAAATCAAAATAATCACGTAAGGAATGGATGCAAGTTCATTCCTTTTTCTATGATTGGATTACATCCTTTTATTGTAGGTAAACATAAAGTATGCTAAAATCAGTGTGAAATTAGAATAGATGGAGAATGGTATGAGTATTACATTTATGGATTTTATAGATGCATTAACGACACATCCACTGCTCATGCTAATCACTGCTTTAATGCTTGGGGTTATGGTAGTGAATGGTTGGAGTGATGCGCCTAATGCAATTGCGACTTGTATATCAACACGCGCTATTAGAGTAAAGAACGCTGTTCGATTGGCAGTGGTTTGTAATCTGTTAGGTGTTTTTGTTATGACTTCCATTAATGTAACAGTAGCTCAAACCATATACAATATGGTAGATTTTGGTAAGAGTACGGATGATGCCTTAGTTGCCTTGTGTGCGAGCTTAGTTGCCATTATGGTGTGGGCAATCATGGCTTGGAAAATTAAAATTCCAACAAGTGAGAGTCATGCTTTGATAGCTGGGTTAAGTGGTGCAGCGATTGCTTTCCATAATGGGTTACAGGGAATAAACGGAAGTGAGTGGCAAAAAGTAATCTTTGGATTTGGAGCGAGTTTATGGATTGGTTTTGTGGGAGGTTTTTTATTTGTAAAAGTAATCGAAAGGATATGTCGTAACTGTAATCGTAAGAAGAGTCAAACGTTCTTTCGTTATGGTTCTATTATGGGGGGAGCTATGATGGCGTTTATGCATGGGGCACAAAGTGGACAAAAGTTTATGGGAGTATTTCTCATTTCCATTTTTATGGTAAATGGAAATGCACATACAGGAGGAATTGAAATTCCTATTTGGTTGATGTGTATTTGTTCCATCGCTATCGGTTTAGGGACAAGCATTGGTGGGTATAAGATTATAAAGGCTGTTGGTATGGATTTGGTAAAGCTAGAAAAATACCAAGGGTTTGCTTCTGATATGGCTGCTTCTATATATTTGTTTGCGTCTTCATGGTTAGGTTTGCCTGTTTCCACTACCCATACTAGATCTTCCTCTGTTATGGGGGCAGGGAGTGCTCGTAGGCTATCGAGTGTGGATTGGAAATATGTAAAGAAGATGTTGCTTGTTTGGATTTTAACCTTTCCATGCGCTGGGTTTCTAGGATTTCTATTTACGAAGCTATTTATTTTATTGTTTTAAGGAGGAAGTTACAGATGAATAAAAAGGGATATAATTATTACTCTGCTTTTATAAAGATTGCGGATTACGCATATAAAGCATGCGAGGAATTGAATGCTATCGTACAATCTTTTGATACAGATGGATTAGATGAGCATTTAGAAAAGATGCATGAATTAGAACATGAAGCAGATACTGTACGTCATGAAATTATGGAAGTACTTGCGAAAGAATTCCTTCCACCAATTGATCGAGAAGATATTGTGGCACTTGGGAATGCATTGGATGATATGGTGGATGCAGTAGAGGATATTGCTATTGGACTGTATGTATATAATGTACAAGACATCCGTGAAGAGGCAATTCCATATGCAGATGTTGTTTTACAGTGTTGTGAAGCAGTAAGAATTATTATGGAAGAATTTGTAAACTTTCAAAAATCAAAAGAACTTATGCAATACATTCAGAATGTGAATGCCTTAGAAGGGAAAGGTGATATGTTGTACGCTAGAACAACACGGATTATCTTTACAAGTGATTTGGATGCTGTTGAAGTTATGAAGTGGAGATCTATTTATGATCGCATGGAGGCTACTTGTGATGCCTGTGAAGAAGTTGGTCGATTGGTAGAAAGTGTAATATTAAAAAATTCGTAGAAGAATCTTGGATGAGGTTCTTTTTTTCTGGTTACGCTATGAGTAGGAGCGTGAGATATATGGAAAATAAAAATAAAGGAAAAGAATTACAAAAGGAAGCACAACAAGAAAACAAAAAGAGTGCTGTAAACAATCAATGGACTACGAATAATTCAAAGTATTACCCCGATGAAAGAGAACGTAGGGATGGTCCCGGAGGAAATTGATTTGTAGGAATAAGAAAACGTATCCTATGTGTTGTTTACATTAGGATACGTTTTTATTATGTATTCTTTGCTTGTCCTGCTAGATAATAAATTAATTGTTGAGCCGCTCTTCCACTCATGCCCCCATGGCTTAATTCCCATTTACGTGCTTCTGCGTGTAGTTCTTCCTCGCTTAAGGTAATGGATGGATATTTCTTTGCGAGTTCCACAACGATTTCAAAATAGTTCTTTTGACTTGGTCTTTCATAACAAATGCTACATCCAAATCGAGCAACCAAACTAAGTTTTTCTTGCATTGTATCCGAACGATGTAATTCATCTTGACTCATATCACTTCGATCACTCCAAGTTTCGCGAATCAAGTGACGACGATTGCTCGTTGCGTAGATAAGAATATTATCGGGTTTCGTTTCTACGCCACCCTCAATTACGGCCTTAAGGAATTTGTACTCAATTTCAAATTCTTCAAATGATAAATCGTCCATATAAATAATGAAACGATAATTACGATTTTTAATTTGCGAGATGATAGTAGATAAGTCTTTGAATTGGTGTTTGTATATTTCAATCATACGTAAACCATCTTTGTAGAATTCATTTACAATGGCTTTGATACTTGTGGATTTACCAGTTCCGCTATCTCCATATAATAGGACGTTGTTTGCTTCTTTGCCTTCCACAAAGGCCCTTGTATTATTTACTAGCATTTCTTTTTGCATTTGATAACCAACCAAATCGTCTAAACGAACGACTTCCATGTTGTTGATAGGAAGTAAGGTTATGCTTTGATCGTCATTGGAACGAATACGAAAGGCTTTGTTTAAGCCAAACATGCCTACGCCATATTGGTAATAGAAGTTTGTGATGATGGTGAAGATTTCTTCTTCATCGTTTGCTTGTTCAATTTGTTCACTGATGGTTTTTACCATGGTGGAAACATTCTTGTTGTACATACGTTCTTTTTTAGAAACAGAGGTATAGTTTGTAATGATAGAGAAACAGTTGATATCAAGTGCTTGTTCAATAGGGGAGAAATCAAAATCAAATAAACGTTTGATGATTTTGAAGTCATGTTTTGCGAATTGGTTAACGCTCCCTTGGATATCTTGATTCTTTTCACTGACTAAGGAAAATGAGTTTTCATTCATTAGTAATAAGAAACATAAATAGTTGTGCCATAGATTCTTATCGAATGCATAACGTGTAGATAGATCTAGTAAAGCTTTGATTTGGGTATAGATGCGTTCTAGAAGTTCACTTTCTTCATAGGTGCCTTTATCAAAGTCATGAAAGATATCACGAAATCCATATAGGATTTCACCTTCCTTTAAATCTCTATATAATATAAATCTAGATATGTCTTTATACATAAACAATTCCTCCCAATAAATGTATGTTTATTATATACCTTTTTATCTCATATTTAAACGTTTTCTTGGTATATGATATATCGCTTACATAGAAATGTAAATATTTTACAAGAAAATTGAAAAAATGACTGAAAAGTATTGACATACAAATGAAAAAGTTTTATTCTATATGTAATGTTTGAAAGGAAGTGGATCTTGTGAACGGCACTTATATAAACGCAATCAGCGTCATTATTATTATTCTCATAGTCTTAAACAAGTCTGTTTTTCTTTCAAAATTTTCTGAAAAGGGAATTTAAACAGTCGCTTTTGTTGTTGAGGGCGTGAGATAGAAAGAAAAGCAGCGTATGCACTATAGAACGCTGCTTTTATTTTAAGAAAGATTAGGGAGGAACATGTATGGATTGTAAGGATGTAGAACAAGCGGCCGCAAGGCTTTCGGGTAATATTCATAATGTGAAAGTAACATCATCAAAGACATTTTCCGCAATGTCAGGATGTGAGTTATTTCTAAAATGTGAGAATCGACAGAAAACAGGTTCCTTTAAAGTAAGAGGCGCTTTCAATAAACTGGCGAAATTAAAAGAAGAAGGGTATCAGGGAGAACTCATTGCGAGTAGTGCAGGGAATCATGCACAAGGCGTTAGTTATGCAAGTGCACAATTGGGGATGCACGCGACTATTGTGATGCCAAAGAGTACACCGATTGCGAAAGTATTGGCGACCCAAGGGTATGGAGCTGAAGTTGTCTTAGCAGGTGATTGTTACGATGAGTGTTATCAAGAAGCACTTCGTATACAGAAGGAAAGAGAAGCCTTATTCATTCATCCATTTGATGATGAAGATGTCATTGCTGGACAGGGAACCATTGCTTATGAAATATGTCATGATCTTCCTAATGTAGATATGATTGTAGTACCTGCAGGAGGTGGAGGATTATTATCAGGAATTGCCTTCTACGCAAAACAGATCAATCCTAGAATTAAAGTTGTAGGGGTACAGGCAGAAGGTGCGAATGCCATTGTACAATCCTTTAAGAAAAAGAAACATGTCGCAACCAAACATGTAAATACAATTGCCGATGGAATTGCAGTTATGAATCCGGGTAGTAAAACAAATAAACTCATACAAGAATATGTAGATGATATGGTCACTGTAAGTGATAATGAAATAGCCGCTACGATACTGCTTCTACTCGAACGTGAAAAACAAGTAGTAGAACCTGCTGGAGCCGCAAGTCTTGCGGCAATCTTAAATCAAAAAATAGATGTTGCAGGGAAGAAAGTAGTTTGTGTGTTATCCGGTGGTAATATTGATGTATCCTTTATTCATAAAGTAGTTGAAAAAGGACTTGTAACACGTGGAAGAAATATGAAGTTTCGTGCATTGATGTTGGATGTTCCGGGAAGTCTTGAACATTTAACACATGTAGTAAATGTTGCGAATGCAAACATTATTGAAGTACAATATGATCGTATACAAGCAGATTTAAATCTGAATGAAACGATTTTGCATATTGCGGTTGAAGTATCTAGTAAGGAACATGGAGATGCATTGTTAGATGCCTTACGTGAAGCTGGATACGTTGTTACATTAGAATAAAATGAGAAGGGAGAGAATGTTATGAAAATGAATGGATCGCAAATCTTAGTACAAGCTTTGATAGATCAGGGTGTGGATACCATTTTTGGTTATCCAGGAGGCTCCGTATTAAATATTTATGATGCACTATATGAACGTGCAAATGATTTACATCATGTCCTTACTTCTCATGAACAAGGGGCTGCACATGCAGCGGATGGATATGCGAGATCTACAGGTAAAACAGGTGTTTGTTTAGCAACGAGTGGACCAGGGGCAACCAATCTTGTAACAGGTATAGCTACAGCATATATGGATTCTATTCCGATGGTCGCAATTACAGGAAATGTTCCAAATGATTTGATCGGTAGAGATAGTTTCCAAGAGGTCAATATCGCAGGAATCACAATGCCAATAACCAAACATAATTTTATCGTACAACATGTAGAGGATTTAGCCGCAACTGTACGTAAAGCATTTGTGATTGCGAATTCTGGAAGAAAAGGACCTGTCTTAATTGATATTCCCAAAGATATCACGGCAGCCACATGTGAGTATACGCAATTGCCTCGTTTCCGTATTCGTAAACTTCCACGTGTAAATGATACAGAATTTGAAAAAGCATTGGATATGATTATGAAAGCAGAGCGCCCTATGATTTATGCAGGTGGAGGTATTATTTCAAGTAATGCGTCAAAGGAATTATTAGAGTTCTCACAATATATGGATATCCCAGTAAGTTGTTCCATGATGGGGTTATCCTCTGTACCTTATGATTATGATTTATACTTGGGTATGATAGGAATGCATGGTACGCCAGTATCCAATTATGCGACACTGCATACGGATTTGATCATAGCAATTGGTTCTCGATTCTCAGATCGTGTAGCGGGAAATCGTAGCGAGTTTGGAAAAGAAGCGAACATCATTCACTTCGATATCGATGCGAGTGAAATCAGTAAGAATGTTGCGAGTGATATTAGTATCGTTGGAGATGCCAAATATATCTTAAAGAAGATGATGCAACGTATGCCAGAGAGTAAACATAGTGAATGGACAAGCAAGTTGAAAGAAGTAAAATCAAAAAAAGATCTTCCTAAACCTGTAGATCCAGGAACTAGTGTTGATCCTCGTGATTTGGCATTATCACTTCATCAAATTGTTGGAGAGGATGCGATAATCGTTACCGATGTTGGACAACATCAAATGATTATGGCACAATATTATCAGTTCTCGAAACCAAGAAGCTTCGTTAGTTCTTGTGGATTAGGTACGATGGGATTTGGTATGGGAGCTGCAATTGGTACTAAATTAGCGAACCCAGATCGACCAGTCATCCTAGTCAGTGGAGATGGAAGTTTCCATATGAATATGAACGAGATGGCAACAGCAGTGAGTGAAGAACTTCCTATCATTGTATTATTATTCAATAATGCAGTATTAGGAATGGTAAGACAATGGCAAACATTGTTCTATGATCATCGCTATTCACAAACCAATATCAATCGTAAAACCGATTATGTAAAACTTGCGGAAGCATTTGGTGCAAAGGGAATGCGTATTAAAACACATAGTGATATTGAACCTGTTATGAAAGAAGCTTTACAATCAAAAACACCAGTCATTATTGATTGTTGGATTGATAAAGATGATTGTGTATTCCCAATTATTCCACCAGGAAAAAGTGGAAAAGATATCATCCTTTATGGAAATTAGGAGGTAAGGTTATGAAAAGTGCAGTTATTTCATTATTAGTATCCAACCACTTTGGTGTCCTTACCAGAGTTACCAATCTGTTTTCACAAAGAGGATACAACATCGATACCTTAGCCGTAGGTGTTACAGAGAATCCAAAATTTTCTCGTATTACCATTACGACAGGTGGAGAAGAAAATATTATCAATCAGATTAAGCTACAATTAGCAAAATTAGAAGATGTAAAAGTTGTGGAAGAAATTCCTGATGAAAAATTATTTGTACGAGAAGTTGTGTTGGTGAAAGTAAAACCAAATGAAGAACAAATTTCAATGTTTGAAAAAATTATCGATGACTTCAAAGGACGTACACAGATTATTGAAGACAACTGTTATATTGTAGAATTTACAGATACTCCTGCGACGATTGATTACGTCATTGAGGAGTTACGTGAATTCCATATACAGGAAGTCAGTAGAACAGGTGGAGCTGCATTACAGCTTACCAGTGGAACTATATATTAAACGTAAATATACGTTTGATGATAAAAGTATATAACCAAATAGGAGGACAAGAACATGGTTAAAGTTTATTATGATACGGATTGTAATTTGGATTTATTAAAAGGGAAAACAGTTGCGATTATCGGTTTCGGTAGTCAAGGACATGCACATGCAGAAAACTTGAAAGACAGTGGAGTAAACGTAGTAGTTGGTTTACGTCCAGGATCAAAGAGTCGCACAAAAGCAGAAGAAGCAGGACTTACTGTTATGGATACGGCCGCTGCCGCTAAAGCAGGAGATGTGATTATGATTTTGGCACCCGATCAAGATCAACCAGATATCTACAAGAATGACATTGAGCCTAACTTAGAACCAGGAAATATGTTGATGTTTGCTCATGGATTTGCGATTCACTTCAATCAAATCGTTGCGCCTAAAGGTGTAGATGTTACCATGTGTGCACCAAAAGGACCTGGGCATACGGTACGTTCTCAATACTTAGAAGGTAGAGGAGTTCCATCTTTGATTGCAATTCATCAAGATGAAAGTGGAAAAGCTCATGAATATGCATTAGCGTATGCTTGTGGTATTGGAGCAGGTCGTGCAGGAATCATTGAAACAACATTCCGTGCAGAGACAGAAACTGACTTATTCGGTGAACAAGCTGTCTTATGTGGTGGTGTATGTGAACTTATGCAAGCAGGTTTTGATACCCTTGTAGAAGCAGGTTATGAACCAGAGATGGCATACTTTGAATGTATCCATGAAATGAAATTAATCGTTGACTTAATCAATAGTGGTGGATTTGCAATGATGCGTTATTCTATCTCAGATACTGCAGAATACGGAGATTACGTTACTGGAAAACGTTTAATTACAGAAGAAACACGTAAAGAAATGAAAAAAGTATTAACCGAAATTCAAGATGGTACATTTGCTGGAAACTGGATTACAGAAAACAAAGCAGCTGGACGCTCTCACTTCTTAGGAATGCGTAGAGTACATGCAGAACACCCATCTGAAGTAGTAGGAGCTCAATTACGTAAAATGATGAGCTGGTTAAAAAAATAGGAAGTGATAACTATGGGAAGACCAAGTGATTCGGTGATAAAAGGAGATGCTTGCGCTCCGCAACGTTCCTTGTTTTATGCCCTTGGTTTCACCAAGGAAGAATTAGAAAGACCTTTGATTGGAGTTGTAAGTGCATACTCTGAAATCGTGCCTGGACATATGCATCTAGATAAGATTACAGAAGCAGTGAAAGCTGGTATTCGTATGGCTGGAGGTACTCCAATCATGGTGCCTAGCATCGGTGTATGTGATGGAATTGCGATGGGACACATTGGTATGAAATATTCTCTAGCTAGTAGAGAATTGATTGCGGACAGTGTGGAGACTATGGCAAGAGCACATGGCTTCGATGGTTTGGTATTAGTACCAAACTGCGATAAGATTGTACCTGGTATGTTAATGGGTGCATTGCGTGTGAATGTTCCAACAGTCGTCATGTCTGGAGGAGCAATGCTACCTGGAAACGATGCAGGAAAAGCGATGAGTTTATCTACGATGTTTGAAGCAGTCGGTGCGAAAAAAGCGGGACTTATCAACGAAGATAGACTTACAGAAATTGAACAAAATGCATGTCCTGGATGTGGGTCTTGTTCTGGTATGTTTACCGCAAATTCTATGAACTGTTTATGTGAAGCATTAGGGATTGCATTACCAGGAAATGGAAGCGTACCTGCAGTATATGCTCTACGTCTACAAATGGCAAAAAAAGCTGGTATGCAAGTTATGGAGATGCTAGAGCGAGATATACGCCCAAGAGATATCGTAAATGAGAAATCATTACGTAATGGATTGGCTGCGGATATGGCACTTGGATGTTCTTCTAATACCGTATTGCATTTACTTGCTATCGCAAAAGAAGCCGGTGTGAATGTGAATTTGGATGTCATCAATGAAATTTCTATGAAGACTCCAAATTTATGTAAACTTGCTCCTGCAGGTCCTGATCATATTGTAGATTTATACAATGCTGGAGGCGTTCAAGCAGTCTTAAAAGAACTTTCCAAAAAAGCATTGATTGATGATTCCTTAATGACAGTGACTGGTAAAACAGTGAAAGAGAACATTGCGAATGTAATGAACAGTAACCATGCAATTATTAAAGATATCGATCAACCAAACAGTGCAAATGGTGGGATTGCTGTATTATATGGAAATATCGCACCTAAAGGCTGTGTGGTGAAACGTTCTGCAGTTGCTCCAGAAATGATGAAACATACTGGACCTGCTCGCGTATACGATAGCGAAGAGGCTGCTATTGAAGCCATTTATGCTGGAAACATCGTAAAAGGTGATGTCGTTGTTATTCGCTATGAAGGGCCTAAAGGTGGTCCTGGTATGCGTGAAATGTTAAATCCTACATCTGCACTTGCAGGTATGGAACTTGATAAGGATGTCGCTTTAATAACCGATGGACGTTTTTCTGGGGCTTCACGTGGTGCTAGTATTGGACATGTTTCTCCAGAAGCTGCCGCAAAAGGACCTATCGCAATCATTCAAGAAGGTGAGCAAATTGAAATTGACATCAATGCAGGTACTATTAATGTATTGATTTCAGAAGATGAAATTGCTCAACGTATTGCGAATCTTCCTGATTTTGAACCGAAAATCAAAGAAGGCTGGCTATCTCGTTACGCAAGACTTGTGTCTTCTGCGGATGAAGGAGCTGTCTTAAAATAAGAATCTATGTACTCTTACTTTGTAGGAGTACATTTTCTTTTCGTGCTATGCTATACTAAAGAAAAAAGGAGTGCTTATGGAAAAGAAGAGATGTTGTTGGGCAGAACATGTAGAAGAAGTTTATATAAACTATCATGATCAAGAATGGGGAGTGCCGGTGCATGATGATCATAAACTTTTTGAGATGTTATTGTTAGAATCCTTTCAAGCTGGATTATCATGGATTACCATTTTGAAGAAACGTGAGAATTTCAAAGAAGCCTTTGATAATTTTGATGTTTATAAGGTGGCAAAATATGATGAGAATAAAATACAAGAACTAAAAGGGAATGCTGGTATCATTCGAAATGGACTTAAAATAAAAGCAGCGATTAAAAATGCACAAATATTTATAGATATACAAAAAGAGTATGGAAGCTTTTCTGATTATTTGTGGCATTTTACAGATCATAAAGTAATATTGGGTGGGGAAGAAATGGTAACACATTCTCTATTATCAGATACGATTTCAAAGGACTTATATGATCGGGGTATGCGTTTTGTTGGTACGGTGATCATATATTCTTATCTACAAGCAGTGGGTGTCATAAATGATCATGAAAAAGCATGTTACTTGTATCATAAGCGATAAAAAAAGAGTTCTTCTACAGACGTAGAAGAACTCTTATTTCTTGTAACAAGTGACAACGTAGCATTTTCCTTTTGGTACATCGTGTGTTTCAATGGTGCGTACATTGCTTGGTAATGCATCTACGATGCCATCGCCTGCGATGTTTTTACTCATAATCACAATCTTACCTTCAGGACTTGTGACACGTACCATTTCTTGGATTGCTTTTTTCATATCTTTAAAGGGTGTATGATTTCCATCATGAAATACACAAGTGAATACATCGTCCTGAAATGGAAGTGCTTCTGCATCACCATGACATAAAGTAAGCGATTGTTCGCTATCTTTCATAAGCTCACTGGCTTTTCTAAGGTTCGCTTTGTTTGCGTCAATACCAACAAACTTTACGGATTTCAGTGGAAGTGTGCGAATGTTTGCTCCATCACCGACACTGACTTCTAAAGCATATTCTCCAGGCCATAATTCTAAGAATTGTAGATAAGATGCTCGTGTTTTTTTGTCATTACTAAAAGGATTTTTTAACTTCTTAGTAATGGGTGTAGTATTTGTTGTATCACGTTCTTCGTGCGCTATAAAATCAACGATATCGTTTTCATCGATGGTATATGCAATTGTTTTTGATTCATTTTTTAAAACGTGTTTAGACTCACTATAAATAAGTGTTTCTTTTGTGGCAGGATCTTGCCAAATATCTTCGTTAAACATTGTGGTAGCCCCCTTTTTTATATGTATTTATTATACAACTGGGGGTGAGAAAAAGCAATTTATGAATGCTATTAGATAGTGTAAAATGGATGTGGAATTGAAAAAAGTGATATAACCCTATAAAATTTAATCGCGAAACCAAATTTTCAGAAAGGGATTATATCACATGAATATATTATCACATTTCCAAGAATACAATCAAAACAATTTTATCTTTTCTTCTATGACTAGTTTATACGCAGATATGCTTTCTCCATTCTTTACTTCTAGATCATCTTTTAATTACACGAATATTATTGAATCTTTAGGTAAGGGAATTTATTCACTTGCGCAAGATTCCTTGAAGTCATGGCTTGAAGATATGGACTTTTCTTTTCGTTTTTCTACACAACGAAAAGAAAGATACTATGTTAAAAACACTCGTCCTAGAACGATTATAACTCCCTTTGGAGAAGTAACCTATACAAGAACCATTTATTCTTTTAAAGATGGCTCAGATGGTCTCTATACACATGTAGACGAAATTCTTGGGATTCCTAAATATGATCGCTATGATCCTTGTGTTAAATCCATGATGATTTCTCTTTACGCAAACCACAATTCT
>NZ_JBSPFA010000004.1:0-128002 GCF_053848885.1 Amedibacillus sp. YH-ame10 | reverse complement strand
AGCAAGTTCTTTTTTAGCGAAAACAGAAGAGTCTTTAATCAAAAAAATCACCTATAGATAGTATACTATATCTACAGGCGAAATTTAATCTTTCGGAATGTCCTTCAGGACATCTTTTTTATTTGAAGGATGCGATTTTTTGAAATGTTTCTTCACTTATCACATGCTCAATATGACATGCTTCTTCATCTGCAGTTTTTTCATCTACACCTAAAACTTCATGGAGAAACTTTGTAATGGTCTTATGACGATTATAAATTTCGATTGCAAGTGTTTTTCCAGATTTGGTAAAATGAATATCTCCATAACTTTCTTGAAGAACATAACCTTTTTCCTTTAATACATTCATCGCTTTATTAACACTTGGTTTTGATACCTGCATTAAGGTTGCGACATCAACACAACGAATTTTCCCGTGTTGTTCTTCTAATATCAATAACGTTTCTAAATAATCTTCTAATGATTCACCTAAATTCACTATGATCACCTCAATATTCTGTACATTCAATATACCATAAATTTAACATTCTGGACACAGTTTTTCATAATTCTCTTCTTTGAATCCAACAAATATATGATCCTTTGAAATAACCAAAGGACGCTTTATTAACATTCCATGTTGACTAAGAAGAGTGAGTTGTTCATCTTCGCTCATAGTAGGAAGCTTTTCTTTTAAATTCATTTCTTTATAAAGGTTGCCAGAGGTGTTAAAAAATCTTTTAAGTGGTAAATTGCTTTCTTTGTACCAACGAGTTAGTTCTTCTTTGGTAGGTGTTTGCGTTACGATGTGGCGTTCTTGTAAAGAACAACCTTGATTCTTTAAAAACTTCTTTGCCTTTTTACATGTAGAACATGTAGGGTATTCTATAAATAATATGCTCATATGATATCTCCTTTTTTTAAATAATAGCGTTTAATTGATCAAATTTCAAATTATTTGCAACTTAATTTAAAATTAAGAACTTCTGTTTGAATTTGTGTTAAAATAAAAAAGAACAAAAGGGGAGATGTTCATGATAAGGATAGGGTGGGATCGATGAATCAAAGCGAGGATGCCTTGATAAAAATCATGATTAATATCATGGAAATACAAGAAGAACCAGAATACATTGACGACCTAAAAGAATGGGTGCGCTCAGCAGGTGTAGATGTAGTATTTCATAAAGTAATTAAGATGTATTCCTTAAGTCTACACTAAAAATAAATTTATGTTGTAAAAGTGATTGTAATATGTTTTAATATAGTTGCCTTTTTATCAAGAGTTGGGTTAGAGAGTTAGCTCGTTAATACCCCACGCCAACCTGTAGTTTTCCTATAAGGTGGTAATGCTAACAGCGATAAGAGAACACGTATATCATCTATGGTGCCTTCTCTCGTACGCGAATGAAGGCTTTTTTATACAAAGAAAGTAGAGGATATTAAGTATGACAAGACACATTTTTACATCAGAAAGTATTACAGAAGGACATCCAGATAAGATTTGTGATGCAATAGCGGATAGCATTTTAGATGAAGCATTACGTCAAGATGCAAATGCGAAAATGGCAGTAGAGGCAACGATTAAGGATGAATTGGTATTTGTTTATGGAGAAGCCAATACAAGCGCACATTTAGATTATGAAAAAATAGCACTAGATACCATCAGAGAAATTGGATATACAGAAGAATATAAGGTTCTTGTGAAAGTAAATAAGCAATCCAATGAAATCAATCACGCGGTTGTACAAGATGATGGAGAGATTGGTGCTGGAGATCAAGGGTTGATGTTTGGGTATGCATGTGATGATACACAAGCATATATGCCTGCGGCAATTTACTATGCACATAAGCTAGCGAAACGTTTAAGTGATGTTCGTAAACAGAACGCGATATTATTGCCAGATGGGAAAACACAAGTGAGTGTGGAGTATGAAAACGATCAAATTAAAAGAATTCATACCATTGTTGTATCTACGCAACATGTAGCACATGCGACTCAACAAGAGATTGCGGAAATAGTTATGCGCGATGTTATATCGCAAGTAATTCCGGATGAATTGTTAGATGAGGATACAATTTATTTAATCAATCCAAGTGGAAGCTTTGTTGTTGGAGGTTCATTTGGAGATAGTGGTACAACGGGTAGAAAAATCGTTGTGGATACTTATGGTGGAATGGGACGTATTGGTGGAGGATGTTTCTCTAGTAAAGACCCGTCCAAAGTAGACCGTAGTGCTGCGTACTATTGTCGTTATGTCGCAAAAAATATAGTTGCTCATGGACTTGCAAGAAAATGCGAAATTCAAGTGGCGTATGCGATTGGTAAAGTAAAACCAGTATCTATCATGGTGGATTGTTTTGGTACAGGAACTTGTGGAGATGATGAAATCTTGCAAATTATAAAAGATAACTTTAGTTTTGAAGTAAAAGATATCATTCAAGAACTAGATTTATGTAGACCAATCTATAAGAAAACAGCATGTTATGGACATTTTGGTAGAGAAGAATTTAGTTGGGAACAGATGAAAGATATCAAGTTTTAATACATATATACGAATGTTAAAGGGCGCAATAAACTGTTGCCCTTTTTCTTATGGACAAAGTGGGTAGTTGTACGCTATCCTATTCGTAAAGAAGGTGTGTCTATGAAAGCAGAAATAGGGAAACAAATACAATATTATAGAAAGAAAGAATCAATATCACAAGGAGAACTTGCGAAACAATTGCATGTTACAAGACAAGCCATCAGCAATTGGGAACGAGGATTGAGTGAACCAGATTTATCGAGTATTCAAGATATCGCAAAGATTTTTCGTCTACCAATTCAAACCTTGGTAGAAGGAGATCAAGAAGAACTTGAACATAACAAACAGTTGCGTTTGATTATGCGCATTTATGTATGTAGTTTGTGTTTATCTATTTTCGTTGGTGTTAGTATATGGTATTTAGAGTTATCATTTATAACGATTGTTTCATCATTGATTATGTTCTTAATGAATACAACCGTTTTATTTACGTTTAAACAAGCAATACAGTCGAAGGACTTTACTATGATAGCTGGATATGATGATGGTTTACATTACGATACTTCAATCACTAGTAAAAGCTTGCTTCAAATGCTCATGCAGATTACGTGGATGCATGTGTTTGGAAATATGCTTGTATTGTTTTTCTGTTGGGCTGCAGTAGAGAAATACGCATTTCTAGCGTTGCTTATATTTGTTGTAAATTTTTTTGCTTCTATTATCCTAACAAGTATGAAATATCGTAATCGAATATTTACAGATCCAAAAGATCAAGTGTACCAACGCGAAGGAATGAAATATGTTTTATACTTTTTAGGGAATTTTATTTTGTTGTTAGCCAGTGTTCTTCTAACATTTTATATTCATGATATTCGCAACAATACAAAGGATGCTTTTATCGTAATGGGGTTTATGTTCCTTATTATTTTACTACATATGGTGATATTATTCGTGTCTAATTTTCGTATAAAAAAGGGGACGAAAATATCTTGGATGTGGTTGTTGGTTGGGGAGATTGTTAGTGTTGTAGGGATTGTGTTTATGTTGTTGTTTCCTTATGGATAGTTTTATTTTTAAGGAGTATTCATAGGGATTAAAAAGTGATAAAATACTAAGTGGAAAGTGGGTGTAACCATGAATACGAAACATTATAAAAAAGAAGATATAAATGAAATTGCATCATGTATCATAAAGGGTGAAGTAATTGCGTTTCCTACGGATACTGTATTTGGGTTAGGTGTTATTTATGAAAATGAGGATGCCCTAGAAGCGTTGAAGCTTAGTAAGGGTAGACCTGAAAATAAACCGATTCCTACTATGGTGTGTTCGTTAGAACAAATTGAGAAAATTGCGCATGTTAGTGAAATGGCTAAAAAATTGATCCAGGCATTTATGCCAGGAGCATTTACAATTATACTAAAGAAACGTGAAGAACTTCCTGACTATCTTACAAATGGATTTGATACCGTGGGTATTCGTATGCCTGAGGATGATTTTGTATTAGAACTCATTAGTAAGTGTGGAAAACCTATGTTGGTAACAAGCGCTAATCTTTCAGGAGAAGAACCTGGACAAACTGATGTAGAAGTTTTGAAACAGTTAGATGGAAGAATTCATGGGATTGTTGAAGGTTGTGCAACTGGTGGAATTGCGAGTACGATCGTAGATATGAGTGGGGAAGAAGCAACTATCGTGCGAGAAGGTCCAATAGATAAAGAAATGATGGATAACGTATTGTTATCCTAGAGAGAATCCTAAATGGGTTCTTTTTCTTTTTGGAAATGTTTAAGAAAGTTTTAAAAATGGTACGAAATGACTCTAAAATGTCACAAATTTGTTAGAATTATATCGACAAAGATTCTTGCTTATGGGGAGTCCGAGAAAATGGAGGAGAAAGATTATGAAAAAGATTTTAACAATGCTGGCAGCTGTCGCCATGACACTTGGAGTTAGTGCCACAACAAATGTAGTTAAGGCAGAGGAAGAAGTAACAGGAATTATTTACTACAATGTTACAAAACTAAGTATTCCTGATCCACAAAACTTACAACCAGGTGCATATTTTATGTCTACAGAAGCTGGATTGACAGACCCTAATTATATGAGTGCTAAGTTCCCAAATGGACTGGAAGCGAATGTACAAGTTACGGGAGCGTTGGATACAACCCAATCTTATTATGGAAAAGATGATGGCGATGTGATGTACAATATTGATGGATATCCTGTGGACGTTATTAAAAGAGATAATCTTTTTGATGGATGTGATGAAGGTCATTTGTTCGCTCCAGTAGATAAAAAAGATGCGAATGGGGAACAATTATGGATTTACTATTGTGATTATGGTGGAGCTCAAAATGTTGGACCATATTACTTATATTCTGTACAGAATACAACGTATACTGCAAAAGATATTTCTGTAAAAGTCATTAAAGATTTTTCAAAATCAACAAGTGTTCAAACAGTTTCAAAAGAAGATGTAGAAGTAACTATCAACGTGAATATTGATGGAAAAATAGTTCCATATGTAACAAAAGATTTCGCGATTGATAGATACAAAAATACCGTTGATCCAACAACAGGTAAAGCAGATATTAGAATCGTTTTGGAAGGTGCTCTAGAAGGCACAACACTTTCTGTAGACGTGAGTGTTCCAGTAACGATTCCAAAAATTGAAGAAGTAAAAAAAGAACAACCAAAAGTAGTTGTAACACCAGTTGCTCAATCACCTAGTACTGGATATATGTTGCCATTATTAAGTACTATTGGAATTGGAACTATCGCAATCGGTAGTTGTAGTATGTTACGAAAGAAAACTAAAAAATAAAAAATGAGTATGATATAATATGAAGGATGGAGTCGTAATATGACACCATCCTTCATTTACTAAAAGGAGGGCGAATGATGCGTAAATATCGTACGTTTGAAAAAATACAATGTTTCATTGTTATCATTGCCTGTATTTCTATTGTAGGTGTATACTTTCAAAATCGCCCAGCGAAAGAAGTGAAGGTTGCCTCTGTAGTGAATGGATTTGATTCATTAAAGATAGGATTACAGTTAAATAATCCAATTGATTTTGATAGTTATTGGGATATCAATAAAGATGTTTATGCATATTTATACATAGATGATACCAAAGTAGATTATCCTGTACTTCAACATGAAAGTGATAATTCTCACTATTTGAATTATACAATTGATGGTAAACATGGATATCCTGGAAGTATTTATTCAGAAAAAGAAACTTCAAAGAAGTTTGATGATCCTAATACGATTATCTATGGACATAATATGTCTGCGGCTTATGGTACCATGTTTTATGACCTCATGAAATATGAAGAGGAAGCATTCTTTGATGCACATCGATATATTTATATGTATACTCCAGACGCGATTTATCAATATGAAGTATTTGCGGCCTATACCTTTGATAATCGCCACTTGTTGTACTCTTATGATTTTAAAGATAAAGAAGTATTCAAGTCCTATTTAGATGAAGTTTTTCATATGGAAAATGGGATTATTGATCAAGACATGAAAGTTACAAATGAGGATAAGATACTAACACTCTCTACCTGTACAAATGTAAGAGATGAAGAACGTTTTCTTGTACAGGCGGTTTTGAAAGAACGCGTAGAATGTAAGTATAAGAGCGCTGTAGAAACAACGCATACTATGAAGGGTATGAAAGATCCAGATATTTTACAGGTGGAAGAAAACAAAAAAGAAGATACCGTTAGTTTTAAAGATCAAACAATGGCAGATTTAAAATTCGCAATTCCTTATCTTGTGTCGATTTGTTCAATCATAGGAGTATATGTAGTATTGTTACATATACAACGACGTTCAAAAGAAGATCAAGAATTCTATGATAAATACGTAAAGGGAATTCATGGAAAATTACGATTTGTGAAATTCTTAATTCTCCAAATATGGCAAGAAATAAAACAATTTATACATAAGGGGAAATAGGTATATAAAAGATATATCTATTTTCTTTTGGAAAATTCTTTTCCTTTGCCTTATGAATTAGTATAATGAAAGAAATGGAGGATGTGCCATGCAATATTATCTCATACGATTAAGCGTACATGTGATTTGTTTTATGTTAAGCTTTTGGGCACTTAGTAGTGTTCGTTTTGATAAGTTCTGTGATGTTAAAAAACCTGGTAAAGTACAAATGTTGTTGCTGTTGTTATCACTTGGATTAGGATATGTATGTGCTCAATTCTTGTTATCTATTACGTATTACATGTAAGGGTGGTATAAAATGATACAAAAATTTCGCTCTTTTTTAAGAAAACGTGGAATTAAATCAAGAATGTTTTTTGCGTTCATTGTATTGCCATTAGGATTGATGGTCCTAATGTTTTTGTTGTACTATTTTACAAGTCTAGAGATTATTCTTTCAAAAAATAAAGAGAGCTCACAAGTAACAGTTACTTTAACTGAAGAGAATATCCGTTTGAATACAACTAGAATGGAAGAGCAAGTAAAGGCAATAAGCCAATCTTCCTTCATCCGGGATGTGTTGGATAATCCAGATACCAATAAAGTTGAATTTGAATCTTTTATGAAACAGAATATAAGCCTTGAAGAAAAAGAAGGATATCAAGTCTTTGATGATAAAGGAACTTTAGTCTATCGAAATTCAAAGGAACATCCATATGCATTAGAATTATTAAAGGATGGACTTGATAATCATGAAACAGTGTGGGAATATGATGAACAAAGTGAAAAAATTCTTCTAGGTTCTAGTATTTATCGAGGACATACGTTAATAGGATACTTTGTATGTGACGTGAAACAGTCGTCCTTAAGTCCGACATTCTCGAAATTGGATAATACCTATAATACATTGATTGTATTAGATAAAAATGATACTTATTTATTTGGTAGTTCTATTTACGATAAAATCTCAATAGATACAAAAAAAGATAAGATTACATTAAATGGAAAAGAATTCTTTGTACAATCCAAGGTTATTGATGGTATGGATTGGAAGGTTGTGCACCTTGTGTCATCGGATTATCTGTTAGAAGAGTTTCATAATTTTAGAAATATGATTTTTATTTATGGAATTATTTTGGTAATCATATTAGAAATGATTGCGGCTGTAGTGTATCGAAGTATTTATGATCCACTTGATAATATTTTAAAAGTGATGCGTTCAACAGATGAGGGAAATTTAATTGGACAAGATCGAGTGATTGATGATGGTAAGGATGAAATTCATGAAGTTGCGACGAACTTTAATGAATTGTTAGATCGTATTGATGAGTTGGTAAATACGATTGAAACAGAACAGGAACAAAAACGAGAAACACAGTTTCAATTATTACAAGCTCAAATTAATCCACACTTTTTATTCAATACATTAAATACTTTGCATTTCCTTGCGATTATGAACGATGATAAGCCTGTAAGCGAAGGGATTAGTGCGCTTGCGAAATTATTGCGTAATACCATTGTGGATAGTCATGATGTGGTAACCGTAAAAGAAGAACTTGAAAATCTAAAGAATTACATTATTATCCAAAAATTGCGTTTTGGAGATTTGTTTGAAACAGTGTATAATGTGGATAAGGATGTCATGGATTGTAAAATTCTAAAATTCCTTTTACAGCCAATTGTAGAGAATAGTATTTTACATGCATTTGAAGAAGATAAAGAACATCAAATTTTAACGATTCGTGTTCAGAAAGAAGGCATGTATTTGAAAATTGAAATTGGAGATAATGGAAAAGGGTTTAAGAAGATTGAAAAAGAGACAACCAATAAAAATTTAAGTGGCATTGGGATTGAAAATATACAAGGACGTATTCAATTGATGTATGGTGCACAATACTCTATGAACATTAGAAGTGTTGTCCATCAAGGAACCATTGTGACATTATTACTACCTTATGTTAAGGGGGATCAACATGTATAAAGTATTGATTGTAGATGATGAAAGACTGATACGTATTACCTTAAAAAATATGATGGACTGGCAAGCATTTGATTGTGAGGTTATCGCAACTGCGAAAGATGGAGAAGAGGCATTGGAATTATTCGATGTTTACCAACCTGAAATTGTAATCACCGATTTAAAAATGCCTGGCATGGATGGTATTGAACTTATCAGTAAAATAAAAGAAAAGAATAAAAACACCCAGATTATTGCGTTGAGTAATTATTCAGATTTTGAATATGTAAGAGACGCTATGAAGGCTGGAGCTTTTGACTATCTACTAAAGGTGACATTAGAAAAGACAGAATTAGAGGCAATCATTTCCCAAGTAAAAGAGAGCTGTGTCATTACATCCGCTAATCGCGATGAAGAAAGTGAAAAAGCAATCAAAGCATTACAACAATGCTTGGTCTTAACGAAGAATGAACATGTACTAAATGAAGAGGAATATGAAAAAGCACTATCTTTATCCTATTATAAAAATTACGAACAACATTTCCAGATTGCATATTTTAGAATTGATAACATTAACCATTTATATAACGATAAAATCAAAGATCACGTACTCTTAAAGAATAATATACGAGATTTAATTAGGGAATCTATACCAGTCCCTATTGAACACACGGTTTTATTTATTAGTAATCACTCTGGATTGATATTGTTCAATACAGCAGAGAAGCTAAGGGTGTTGAATATTTGTACTAGTATTATGCGTAATATCAATCAATATCTAGATATGCACTTATCAATTACCTTATCGGATCTATTACATTCTTTTGGGGAGTTCTATGATTCCTATCGTTCTTTATTAAGTGCACATGAGCGTCGTTTTTATGAGGGAGATGGATCGTTGATTCAAATGGAAGAAGAACAGCCTTTCCAAGAACTTAACATCAACGATATACAATATCATCTAGATATATTAGAAGCCATGAACATTAAAGATTTCGATAAGTTAAGTGCGTTACAAGAAGAAGCACTTGCCTATATGCGTGAACATATGATTGAACCGCATAGGGTTTTAGAATACTTTATCTTTATTTTAAATAATATCGAAGGTAATGAAATTTCAAAAGGGAAAAAGCATGCGATTCAATTTGATAAACTCGCAACTTCCATACGGTTATGTGAAACCATTGATAAATTGGATGAGGTACTAGAAGAATCTTTTCAAGAGGTAGAAACTTGGATTAAGGATAGTAGTGCCAATAAATATCGTCAAGAAATACTTGATATCATCGATTATATTGAACAAAATCTAGACAAACGTCTTACCTTAAAGATGATTGCGGATGCTTTTGAAATGAGTGAGAGTTCTTTGAGTAGAACCTTCAAGAATGAAACAGGAAAGAATTTGAACTATTATATCAATGAAATGAAGATGAAAAAAGCAATGGATATTTTAACCAATGAACCTGGTATGATTAAGGATGTGGCCGCATCTGTTGGAATGGATGACCAACTTTACTTCAACAAAGTGTTTAAAAAGTTTTATCAAGTATCTCCAAGTGAAATACGAAAAAAGAGAAAGAGCGATCAGGATGAATAAGGCGTATCACGTCTTCATACAATGGGGTATGAGGGCGTGATTTCTTTGAAATTGTTGATGAAGTTGGTTGGCGTTATATTGGTTGTATTATTGGCGTTTATGCTTTGGGTACATAATGATTCTGAACACTTTATAGAGTGGAAGAATTTTTTTAGCACGAATAAAGAAGATACTTCGGGTATTGTTTCTGTTACGAGACAAGATGGAACAATTGTGAAACTACCGTTGGAAACTTATTTAGAAGGTGTTATTGGTTCCGAAATGCCAGCCTCTTATAATGTAGAGGCATTAAAGGCACAGTGCATTGCTGCACGAACTTTTGTTATGCAAAGGGGTATGCAGGTAGATGACACTACAAGAACACAGGTATATCACGATGAAGCACAACAACGTCAAATATGGGGAGATAGTTATTCCATGTATCATGAAAAAATTCAGAAGGCACTTGAGGATACAAAAGGGCAAGTTTTAACGTATGATGGAAAACTTATATCCGCGGTATTCTTTAGTAGTTCTTGTGGGAAGACAGCGAATTCAGAAGAATACTGGAATAGTGAAACACCTTATTTACGCAGTGTAGATAGTTCGTGGGATAAAGGTATGCCAGGGTATGAAAAAACAGTGAGTTTTACTGTGGATGAGTTTCGTAGTTTGTTAGGGTTTCAAAAGGCAGTGAGTGAGATAAGTGAACCTGAGTATTACAGTAGTGGGTATGTAAAATCCATTACAATTGATCGCATTACATTTACTGGACGTGAGGTTCGTGAGAAGTTGAATTTACGTTCTTCTAGTTTTTCCATAAAGAAACAAGATGCTTCTTATGTGATTACAACGAAGGGATATGGACATGGCTTGGGGATGTCGCAAGAAGGTGCACAAGCCATGGCGGAACAAGGAAAGAGCTATGAAGAAATACTGACGCATTACTATTCTGGTGTAAAGATTGAGAAAAAGGATGTATAAAGCAAAAAAGCAAGGGCATAATCATCATTAGAGGTGATGAAATGTATAGCTATACAAAACCAAAAAAGGTTTTCAAGCGTAGACTCATGGTATCGTTGGCTTGTTTATTAGCAGTGAGTGTTTCTTATTTATCGTATGAGTATTATCAACAGACCCGTTCAAAGGATACTGCGGTCTTTAAGGAACAAGATGTACCCGTGCTTTCCTTGCCAGATACGGCACAACAAAAGGCAATCAAACCTTTTACAGTAGAAGCACAAACAGCACTTGAATATTTCGATGGATCAGAATCTAAAGTGGAAACGATGACAAAATTTGAAGGCGTATATCGAGGAAATCAAGGAATTGATTACACCTTTCAAGATCAAGCATTCGATGTTGTGGCATGTCTTGATGGGACGGTAAGTGAAGTGAAGGAAGATGCAGTCTTTGGCAAAAGTGTGACGATTGTCAATCAGGACCTTTCCATAACGTATCAAAGTCTTAGTGACATTGCTGTGAAGAATGGAGATCGTGTTCACCAATCGGATGTAATCGCAAAAGCAGGAAAAAATATCTACAATAAGGACCTTGGAAACCATCTACATATCGTAGTTGAGAAAAACGGAAAAATTATGGATCCTAAGTTGATGTACGATAAGAGTCCAAACGAGCTAAAATAGTGCCTATTGGTACTATTTTATTGTTTTTTTACGATATGTTTTCGCTTACAAATTTGTAAAACTTACGTTACCGTAAGAAACCCATATTTACACTTTTACAATTAAAAAATTGTGTTATAATGGTAATGCTTGAAGAATGGAGGAATTTGAAATGTTTTCAAAAGAAGTTGGAATAGATTTAGGAACCGCCAACCTGTTAATGTACGTTAAAGGCGAAGGTATTGTTATCGACGAACCTAGTGTCGTGTCCATAGATGCAGAAACAAAAAAATGTCTTGCTGCTGGTCAGGACGCTAAAGATATGTTAGGAAGAACTCCAGGAAGGGTGCTTGCCATCCGTCCATTGAAAGATGGTGTTATTGCAGATTTCGAAGTTACAGAAATCATGTTAAACTTCTTCTTCAAAAAATTGGCAATCAAAGGGATGTTCAAACGTCCTACAATCTTAATTTGTTGCCCAAGTAATATTACAAGTGTAGAAAGAAATGCCATCCGTGATGCTGCATATCGCGCTGGGGCTAAAAAAGTATATATCGAGGAAGAACCAAAAGTTGCGGCTGTAGGTGCTGGTCTTGATATTGGAAAACCTAGTGGATGTATGGTATTAGATATAGGGGGAGGAACTACAGATGTAGCGGTTATCTCTCTTGGTGAAATTGTATCAAGTACATCTTTAAAAGTTGCGGGAGATACATTCGATCGTGACATCATCAAATTTGTTAAAGAAGATAAAAAACTGTTGATCGGTGATCGTACAGCAGAAGATATTAAAAAACAAATCGGTACTGCTTGGAAAGGCAGTGAAACAGATACAATGGAAGTTAGTGGACGTGACTTAGTGAGTGGACTACCTACTACCATTACCTTGAATTCTTCAGAAATTCAAGCGAGTATGGCAGAGAGTCTTCAGGATGTTGTTCGTGCATGTAAAACTGTATTGGAACAAACTCCACCAGAACTTGCTAGTGATATTGTCACAAGAGGTATTGTATTAACTGGTGGTGGTGCTCTTCTTAAGGGTATTGATGACTTATTACGTCATGAATTACATATCCCAGTCTATGTGGCAGAGAATGCTCTTCGTTGCGTAGCAGAAGGAACAGGAATTCTATTAGAGAATTTACATTTAGTACAATAAGAATTTATTAAATAAGCGGGGTGATCTCCTTGGAATGGCTAACTTATATCATAGTTCCTTTGGCTCTTTCAGCGGTGATTACACCGCTTTTAAAACGTATGGCGGTATCCATGGAACTATATGCAAAAAAGAATGATCGTACCATACATAGTGGCAATATCGCTCGTATCGGAGGAGTTGCTATTTATGTAGCTTTTATAGTGTGTATGGCAATGTTTATGAAGACCGATGCGACCATCAATGGAATTTTGGTTGGTGGCTCTATTATGTTTATTGGTGGTTTGATTGATGATATGGTAGAACTAAAGCCGTATTATAAATTAGGCTTTCAAATAATAGCCGCAATCGTTTTGATTTGGGTTGGAGGTGTCGCACTCGATGTGATTCGACTTCCCTTTGGAATTACCATTGATATACCCATCATTTCTATCCTAGTAACACTCGTTTGGATCATTGGGATTACCAATGCGGTGAATTTAATCGATGGATTGGATGGGCTTGCGGGAGGAACATCTGCGATTATCTTAATTGTAATTGCTTGTATATCGGTATTAGAAGGTAGATTAGACCTTCAAAATATGAGTTTGATATTAGCTGGATCAATTTTTGGGTTTCTGTTCTTCAATACGTATCCTGCAAGTATCTTTATGGGAGATTGTGGTTCCTTATTTCTAGGATTTATTGTATCCGCAATATCACTATTAGGATTCAAAAGTTCTTCTATTATGACATTGGCACTCCCGATTCTATTATTGGCAGTACCTATCATTGACACCCTAGGCGCAATCATCCGTAGAAAACTAAATGGACACAAGTTCTCAGATGCAGATAAAATGCATTTACACCATTTGTTGATGGATCGCTTTGGACATCGAAATTCCGTTATTCTATTATATATCGTAAATGCCATGTTTGGATTTACAGCGTATGCCTATATGATTAATAAGATGACAGGGTTTGTAGCCTTGTTTGTGATAGCGTTGATTATGGAATTGTTTATAGAGTTCTCTGGTATGATATCCAAACAATATCATCCAATTCTATCTTTTGCGAATGGAATCTATAAGAAATTAAAAAAATTATATCGAAAATCCTCTGGAAACAAAGGGAAAATAAAATAATACATGAGATATCTGATACGCACTTCAGATATCTTTTTTTGTTTCTAAGGGAAAAAAGTATCTTATTTGTTGATAATTGAGGAAAAAGTATATTCTTTGTTGATTTTTTAGGAATTTGTAAAATTTTAGCGTATGTATATAAGTGAGAGGTGGTAAAATTGGAAATTAAAAAATTATATGAAATTGTGGAACAAGAAGAGAAAGAAGGAAGGATGGGTGATAAGACATATTGGAATGATTTATGGAAGGATTACATAGAAGAAAAAAGTGGAGATTATAGGATGTTGGATGTAAAAGAGGCGATGTCTCGTTTTGTATCCGAACAGAATTTGCGCTTAAGAAGAAATGTGAACAATTGTGGAGAACTGGGTGTAGATATACGTGTTGGAGATATTTGTTATATCGATTATGGAGAAGCATATATCAATGAAATTGGATATCAACATTTTGGTATCATTCTATCCATCTTCCATAACAAAGCGTTTGTAGTGCCAATGAGTGGGAATAGAGGAGCTTTTCAACAAGCCTATGGAAAAGATAACCCAGAAGGGAAACGTCACTTGATGAGACTTGGAAAGATGGAAGGTATGAATAAAGAATCCGTATTGTTTATCAATGATGCGAAATTTATTAATACCGCACGTATCATTGATGTGAAAGCACATCTTGATCGAAGGAGTCCTTTATTTCATGATATTAAAGAGAGAGTTAAGATGTGTCTAGATTAAAAGACAAAAACAGACATATTTCATGAAAGACCTCTTCTATAATACTTTAGAAAGAGGTGGTCATGATTGGAAAAAGCAATCCATAGAAAGGTAAAGGGAAGATTTGCACTACGGACATCAGATGTATATTGTGCAGGGCTTGCGATACTGGTGGGAAGTATCTCTTCCCCATTAGCATATGCGTTAGCGTTGCTCTTTATTACCTATACCTATGTAAGATCCTCAAGAGAAGTGGGGATATCAATTTTTTTTGTAGTCGTAAGTGCACTCGTGCGAGGAGTGTTACCAGCATATTTTTATGCTTTGGGGTTTGCGGTATACTTTGTCATTATTCATGTGTTAAAACTTCGCAATAAGAATTTATATCAATGGCTACCCTATGTCGCATGTATCATAACATTGGCATATAGTTTTCAAAGTTATCAATTTACTGTGAAAACGATTGTTATGCCATTGATGAGTTTTGTTGTTATGCAACAGATGTTTCAAGATTGTAGATGGGTAAAAAAGGAATTCATGCTATCCAGAGAAATCATTGCGGTGCTTATATTTGCACTTGCATTATCTATGGGGGTATTATTTCCGGCTTATGAAGAAGTATTATATTTGGTTGCGCTGTTAAATATCTGCTTTATCAGTGATACGATGACATCCATAGCACTTATGCTTGTAAGTTTTTATTTATTGCCCATTCAAAATGAGAAAATCCTATTATTAGCGGCAGCTCTTGCCGTTTTTAAACAACAAAGAAAGAATGCAGTGTGTATTATCATAGGAGCGTTATTTTTATTGCCGAAAGGTTTTGAAGATTATTTATACATAGCGATTGCGGCCATTGGTTTGTTTATGTATCCACAAAAACAACAAGATCAAAGATTGGTAGAACACTCACCAATTTCCAATCATAATGTAATCAAGCGTCAAATGAATAATTATGCAGGAATCTTTCAATTGTTATCGGAATACTATGCACAGATGAACGATGTACAATCCGAATTATTATTGAACATGGCAAATGCACTACAATACAATGCGGACATCATACGAAAAGTAGAAGGCAATGAGAAAGATAGTGCCTATATAACGAAGGCTTTGGAGGGCTATCAATACGAAGTAAAAGAACTTTTCATAGAAGAACCTAAAGAGGGATGTCTACAAATCAATTTAGAACTATCGAATATCAAACGTGGAGAAATACGTACAACCTTATTACCTTTATTAGAAGTGTTGTTACATAGAAAATTAGAAATTGAAGAAGTACATAGCCATAGATTTCAAAGTGGTGCACATCGTATCTTAATAGGAGATAAAATACCGTTTGTTATTGATGCTTATGCAGACAGTATTAAGAATGCCTATACATCCAATGGAGATACATTCTCCATCTTTCGTTTTCGACAAAGCGTTATTTGTATGATTTCAGATGGTATGGGAAATGGTGAACGAGCAATGAAGAGTTCCCGTTTGATCACAAGTATCTTTCAACGTATGATGATCAGTGGAATATCGCAAGATCAGGCAATTCGTTGTATCAACAAACTCGTACAAAGCGATACCTTCGCAACCCTTGATGTCTTATGCTTCAACAAAGCGCAAGGAGTCGTTTATATCTCAAAATCGGCAGCTTGTCCTACCTTTTTATTACGAAAGTCTCAAGTATATGAAATCAATGGGAATGCACTTCCTGTTGGCATCATTTCCCAGATGCAACCTGACTGTTTCCAAATTACATGTGAAATAGAAGATGAATATCTCATGGTATCGGATGGTGTTACAATCGAGGAAATACAGGAATGGATGAAGAAGCGAAAAAGGGGAACTGTAAAAGAAGATATCGAGATCTTTTCGGAAGTCTTAAGAAGAACACAAAGGAAGGATGACTCTACCGTTATCTTGGCAAGAGTGGACGAAATGTAAAAGACAGGTTGAAATAGCCTGTCTTGTTTTGTATAATACGCATATGGATAAATTAAAGCTAGATCATAAGAAAACATATGTGATAGGTGTCAGTGGAGGGCCGGATTCCATGGCACTTTTTGATATGTGTGTAAAAGAAGGGATTCATGTGATAGCGGCACATATGAATTATCAAAAAAGAGATAGTGCCACAAGAGATATGGAAATCGTAGAGGACTATTGTAAACAACATCGTATAATCTTTGAGAAACGTATGCAAAATAAAGAGTGTGAAGGTAATTTTCAAGCCTTTGCTAGAGATATGCGTTATCAGTTCTATAAAGAAGTATTAGATAAATATCAAGGAGATGCTGTTTTGTTGGCGCATCAATTAGATGATCATTTGGAAACGTATATTATGCAAAAACAAAGCCTTCGCTTGGGTGTATATTATGGCATTCAAGGGGTATGTGAAGTTATGGGATGTAAGGTAATACGTCCGCTGTTAGCACAAACAAAAGCACAACTAGAAGCATATTGTGAAGAGAACGGAGTTGCTTATGGAATTGATGAAAGCAATCTTAGTAATCACTATACACGCAATAAGGTTCGGCATGAAATGATTGAGCATATGAGTATAGATGAAAAAATAACATTAGCCAAACAAATCGATAAAGAAAATGAAGCGTGGACACAATTATGTACACGCGCAAAAGATTTTTTAAAGGGATGGGATAAAGGAATAGCATCCTATATTGCTATAGAAGAAGAGCTTGCTCTTTTGGTTTTAACGTTCTATATATTCGATGAGTGTCATATTCATGAAACGTTGGTGGAAGTTAAACAGATTCATAATCTAATTCATACCAAGGCAAACCAGTGGACAAGGGATATTGCGAAAGAGTATCGTATATACAGTGAATACGAGAAATTATGCATCGATAAAAAAGCACATACTCCGTATTGTTTTGAGTATGCTGAACTTACACTTGAAAAAACTCCATATTTTGAAGTATCCAATAGTGGAAGTAGTGTGGAGGCAGTCACACTTTATAAAGAAGATTTTCCAATTACTATTCGTAGTTATATAGAAGGCGATGAAATACGCATGCGTTTTGGTGCTAAAAAGCTTAATCGCTGGTTTATAGACCGTAAAATACCTAAAAAAGAACGTAAGAATTGGCCAGTTGTGGTCAATGCATCAGGAAATGTAATCCTAGTGCCTAAATTAGGCTGTGATATTGAACATTTTTCTAACAATCCTACTTGTTTTGTGTTAAAATAGTCTATATCTGTATTTAGGAGGTAGCACCATGCATGACGCAATACAAAAAGTATTAGTAACACACGAAGAAATTGAAATAAAATGTAAAGAATTAGGTAAGAAAATCACAGAAGATTATCGCGCAAGTGGTAAGGCTCCTCTTCTGGTAGCTTTGTTAAAAGGGAGTGTTCCTTTTTTAGCAGAATTAGTGAAACATATTGAACTTGATATTCAATTTGATTTCATGGATGTATCAAGCTATGAAGGTACACAATCCGTTGGAGATGTTAAAATCCTAAAAGATTTAGACTGTTCCATAAAAGATCGTTCTATCTTGTTGGTGGAAGATATCGTAGACACTGGTAGAACCTTAAAGGTAGTTACACAAATGTTGAAAAATAAAGGTGCAAGTGATGTTAAGGTTGTTTCCTTATTGGATAAACCAGAACGAAGAGTTGTGGAAATCAATGCGGATTATGTTGGTTTCGAGATCCCAAATGAATTTGTTGTAGGATTTGGGTTAGACTATAATGAACTATACCGTAATTTATCTTACATTGGAGTGTTAAAACCTGACGTTTATAAATAGGTTTCATAAAGGAGGGTAAATCTTATGAATAATAAAAAAATGATAAGTTTTCTACCTTATATTGCAGTAATTGGTATTTTGCTGTTATTGATATTTTCAAACTATTCAAGCAATGCGAAAAGTTTTACGTATAACGAATTTTTGGCAAGTGCTGAAAAATTAGAATTCAAAAAAGCAGAGATGGCAATGGGTACGACTGTTATTGATGTAACAGGTACATATATGGCAGATAAGAAAGAAACCGCATTTACAGTACGTGTTCCAAACACAGAAGCAAATGTGAAAGAATTAACGGAAATCTTTAAAAAGAATAAGAAGATGCAGTTAGTAGTAAGCGATCCTAATAAAGAAAGCTTATTGATGCGTTTCTTAATGAATGTATTTCCATTCCTGTTGATTGCAGGTGTGGCATTCTTTATGTTCTCAAGAATGAATTCAGGTGGAAGCAATAAAGCCTTTGAATTTAGTAAATCCAAAGCAAAAATCGAAGGAAATGTAAAAGTACGTTTCAAAGATGTTGCAGGATGTGATGAGGAAAAAGAAGAAGTAAAAGAAATTATTGATTATTTGAAGGATCCTAAACGATTCACAGATATGGGTGCTCGTATACCTAAGGGTATGTTGATGGTAGGTCCTCCAGGTACTGGTAAGACATTGTTAGCGAAAGCTGTTGCTGGTGAGGCGGATGTTCCATTCTTCTCTATTAGTGGTTCAGACTTCGTAGAAATGTTTGTTGGTACTGGTGCTAGCCGTGTGCGTGATATGTTTAAAAAAGCACAACAAGCAGCTCCTTGTATTGTATTTATCGATGAAATCGATGCCGTTGGTAGACAACGTGGTGCTGGTATGGGTGGCGGAAACGATGAACGTGAACAAACCTTGAACCAGTTACTTGTTGAAATGGATGGTATGGGTGAAAATAAAGGTATCGTTATTATTGCGGCAACAAACCGTCCAGATGTATTGGACCCTGCGTTGTTACGTAGTGGACGATTTGATCGTCAGATTACCGTAAGCTTACCTGATAAACGTGGACGTTTTGAAATCTTAAAAGTACATGCAAGAAATAAGAAGTTAGAAAAAGGTGTTAACCTAGAAGGCTTAGCAAAACGTACGCCTGGTTTCTCTGGGGCGGACCTTGAAAACGTATTGAATGAAGGAGCGATCCTTGCAGTACGTGATAAACGCAAATCCGTTACTATGGAAGATTTAGATGAAGCGATTGACCGTGTAATGATGGGACCTGCTAAGAAATCTAAAAAGTATTCAGATGGTGAAAAACGTATGGTTGCCTTCCATGAGGCAGGACATGCGGTGATTGGATTAAAACTTAAAAACGCTGACAATGTGGAAAAGGTTACTATTATTCCACGTGGAAATGCTGGTGGTTATAACTTAATGACCCCTGCAGAAGAACGATTGATTCCTACAAGAGCGGATTTCCTTGGACAGATTACAGGTCTTATGGGAGGACGTGTTGCGGAAGAAGTTGTATTCAATGAAATTTCATCTGGAGCATCTAACGATATCCAACAAGCTACAAAAATTGCGAAAGCAATGGTTAGAAGCTTGGGTATGTCTAGTCTTGGACCTATTCAATATGACGATGGTTCAGGAAATGTCTTCTTAGGAAGAGATTATGGAAGTGGAAGTAACTATTCTGGTGAGATAGCTTACGAAATCGATAAAGAGATTCGTAAAATTATTAATGAATGTTATGATCATGCGAAAGAAATCATTACTGCACATAAAGATTTGTTAACGTTAATTGCGGAAACTTTAATTGAAGAAGAAACAATTACAAGCGAACAAATTCTAAATTTAGTAAACTATGGTACTTTGAATTCTCCTGAACAAATCAAACATATGGAGGAAGCAAAGAAACTAGCTGAAGAAGCTGCGGCACGTGGTGAAACTATCCCTGAAGAAAAAGTAGAAGAAGCAGAAGTTGTTGAAGAACCTACTGGACCTTCTGAAATTGATGTAGAAGCTGCTTTAAAAGAACTCACAAAAGGTGACGACTACGACGAATCAAAAGAATAGAAATGAGGGAGATCGAAAGATCTCCTTTTTTACTAGTTCTTAACAATTTATCTAATATATGTTTGACATATATCTAATAATAATGTATATTGGATATGGAGGTAGACGTATATGAAACAATTATTAGATATATATATAACATTAAAAACACAAAAACAATACTTGAAAATTATCCTTGCCAATAGTATCAATCGCTTTGGGGACTCCATTGATGCGATTGCGTTTACTTGGTTAGTATATGAAGTAACACAGAGTGCTACATGGAGTACGGTTATTTTTGGTATGAACATGTTGCCAACGATCCTACTACAACCTTTTACGGGTGCCCTTGTGGAAAATATGCGCAAGAAAAATATTATGATTATTTGTGATATAGCACGAGGAGTATCCGTTTCTATCATTGCGATTAGCTATCTTGCAGGAATTCTAACACCCTGGATGATTCTTGCGGTGACCTTATTAGACTCTACTTTTGAAACATTTCGTATTCCTGCAGGAATTTCAATTGTCCCTAAGTTGTTGGATGAAGAACATTATGAAGTAGGAACGGCATTGAATTCTACATTTTCAAGAGCGATGGAATTGATAGGGACAGGGTGTGTAGGCTTCATAATTGGTATCTTTGGTATCTCAACAGCCATATTCATCGATGCGATTACTTTTATAGGAAGTGGAATTGTAATTGGATTTATTCGCTATAACGAAACCATTACAAAAGAAAAGTTATCGTTGAAATCCTATACCACAACCTTAAAAGAAGGTATGCATTATATGAAATGTAGACAAGCTGTTCTAGTATTATGTTTGATTGGTGCACTCTTGAATGCAGTCGTGATTCCTATCAACTCTTTACTACCTGTATTTATTGATTCCATTATGAAAAGTGGAAGTGAGATGTTATCTATGTTGTCTGTAGGAATGACTGTTGGATCTATCATCGGTAGTTTCTTGTACCCAGTTCTAACAAATCACATTACAAAACGTAGACTATTACTAGCAACTATTGTGTTTGTTGGATTCTTCTATATCCTAATCGTATATATTCCAAACGTAATTCCTCAAAAGTTTATAAGCGATGCGTTGATTGTTGGTATGTTTACTATTTTAGGATTGTTGAGTGCGGCAGTTTCTACGTTCGTGGCAGTCTTTCTGATGCAACGTGTAGATTCCAATTATATGGCAAGAGTCGGGGCAGTATTTAATGCATTTGTGACGTTAACCATACCTATAGGTTCCTTACTAATTAGTGTGTTGTTACAGATGACTTCTTTTGTGACCATATTCCTTGGATTTGGTATTCTATCCATCTTCCTATATCTAATATTACGAAAGCGAGAAATTTTCTTTATGCTTGATGAAAACCCAAGCAAACAAGAATAGGTGTGTTATAATATCCTTAACGTAGGAAAGAGTAATGGTGGTAATATGAAGGCAATATATAAAAAAAACGTAGACTTCATTCGAGAAGCGAATTTATTCTTGCGCAGATACTGCGAGGATGATAATTTTACAGAAATGAAAGAACACCTAAAAAAGAAAACAAGTTACACAAAAGAAATAGAACACATCATCAATGAAATGGGTGTTGTATATAATGAAATTTTGGATGAAATGGAGAATTCTTTAAAAGAAGAGATACATGAACACGCATTTTATTTCAAATCTTATGTAGAGGATGAAGATAGTTTAGATGCGACAATTGCGGATTGCATGAGCTTTGAAGCTTGGAGTATGGATGAAGAAAATATGTCTTTATATCATAATCGCATCAAAGAGAGTTTTCATAAAAATCCTTCTTGTTTTATTGATTGCGTTATAGTAAGCAATGAATTGGATGCACAATATAGCGATGAAGAAGTTCTTCGTTTATTAGATGAATCTGACTTAAAAGATGAAATCAAATGGAAAGTGTACCAAATATATCTTAACTTTGATCAACATTTAAATATTGTAATGGGGATTCTAGAAAAAGTGATACCTGTTATGAAACGTGTATATAAAAACCATGAGAATGCATTCGAGGCATTTCATTCCTATTGGAGTGAAGTTTGTGAAAGCGGAAGATTTATGGAAGCTTTACAAATTCATGTAAAATTTGAATTAGAAGAGGATGTAGCTTTATGGGTGAAACCATCCTGGATGGGATGTAATGGACTTCGTTTAATGGCTCTCAATGAAAAAGATAAACTCCATGTTTTGATTGGGTTAATGTTTACAGATCATAGCTTTATTGGAAACGAAGAAGTTTCTATGGAAGATGCATGTGCACGAATCAAACTATTAAGTGATCCAAGCAAGTATGAAATCTTGAAGCTCATTAAAAATGAGGGTTTATATGGTTCCCAACTTGCGGAGAAATTGAAACTGACAACGGCAACCATTTCACATCATGTAAGTGCTCTTAGCAATGCCTCCTTAATTGCATATGAAAAAGATTCCAATCGTGTATACTATCGTAGTAATAAGGAACAAATTGGATATCTATTAGATCAAATGCGTAGTGATTTATACGATGATTAGCTGCTTATAAATGGCAGCTTTTTTTATGTCAAATACGTAGTGAATATGTTACAATAGGAAACTGTAGGTGATAAAATGAAAAACATGACAGAGGGAAATACAACAAAACTCATATTGGCATTTGCCATACCAGTACTATTAGGGAATATATTTCAACAGTTTTATAATATGGCAGATACTATGATGGTAGGGCAAATATTAGGAGTTAAAGCTCTTGCGGCTATGGGAGCGGGTGCTTCTTTATCGGGACTAGTGATTGGATTGGTAAGTGGAGTATCTATGGGTGTATCCATTATGATTGCACAATATTATGGGGCAAAAGATGAAAAGGGAATGAAGATGGCAGTGGCTGGATGCATACGTTTATGTACCATCATTGTATGTATTATCGTATTTGTAGCCCTACTTGTGAAACGTCCAGTTTTGCAGCTGCTACAGACACCTGCTTCCATTATCGATATGACAGATACTTATTTAACGATTATCATCGTTGGATTGTTTGTGACTATGGCATATAATGCAATGGCAAGTATGTTGCGTTCTATAGGAGACAGTAAAACTCCTCTGTACTTTTTAATTGTAGCGTCTTTAACAAATGTGCTTTTGGATTATATCTTTATTGCATATTTCCATTGGGGTATTGCAGGTGCAGGATATGCAACAGTAATTTCACAAGTATTATCTGTTGTCCTTTGTTTCTTTTATATGAAAAAGAAATATCCAATGTTTATTCTACATAGAGGAGAATATTACGTAGAAAAAGATATTTTAAATAAACAGTTATCCATGGGGATTTCCATGGGTCTTATGAATTCTATTGTATCCGTTGGTTCTGTTGTTTTACAAAGTGCGGTGAATGGATTAGGTGAAATTACAATAGCGGCACATACGGCAGCACGAAAAGTCGCAGAAATGTTTATGCAACCACTTATAAGTATTGCGATTGCGGATACGACCTTTGTATCTCAAAATCTAGGAGCTAAAAAGTATCATAGAATTCGAGAAGGATTAAAACATAGTGTTTGGATCAGTTTTATTTGGGTTTTATTTGTAATACTGATTTCCTTTTTTGGAGTTGATAAAATTATAGGGCTATTGGTATCTTCTACAGAAACAAAGGTGGTTTCATTGGCAACGTATTATTGTCGTGTTTCTGCAGGGTTCTATTTCGTGTTAGCAATCTTATTTATCTATCGTAATTCCTTACAGGGAATGGGAAATGGTAGAATTCCGATTATATCAAGTATTATAGAAATGGTTGTTAAAGTAGTGGCGACCTTTGCGTTGATTCCTTATACTGGATATACGGGAGTATGTTTGGCAGAACCTATCGCATGGTCACTCATGGCACCTGTTCTCTTCATTTTCTTTTATAAAGATATAAAAGAACGTGAACGATGGGAAGTAGCGAGTAAATAAAATATGGTATACTATTTAGTGTACAAGGAGTTGGTAAAATGAAAGATTATTTAGTAAAAGCATTGACCTGTGAAGAACGGGTAAGAGTATATATATGTAGTACTACAGCACTTGTGGAAGAAGCAAGACAACGATTTGATTTGTATCCTACTTCTGCCGCAGCACTAGGAAGAGTGTTGAGTGTTGGCTCTATGATGGGAAGCATGTTGAAAAGTGATAAAGAACAATTAACAATTAAAATCAATGGTGGTGGACCTATTGGTACGGTTTTAGTGGATGCTTATAGTGATGGACATGTACGTGGATTTGTGAGTGATCCTCACATTCTTCTACAATATAACGACACTGGAAAACTAGCAGTTGGAATGGCTGTAGGTAATCAAGGAACCTTAGAAGTCATCAAAGACTTACATATGAAAGAAAACTGGGGTGGAACAGTTGCGATTCAATCAGGTGAAATTGGAGATGATTTTGCCTATTACTTTACCGCAAGTGAACAAACACCTTCTGCTGTTTCGGTAGGTGTATTGGTAAATACAGACGGTAGTATTATCGCAGCAGGTGGTTTGATTATTCAAATGATGCCAGATGCTGATGAAGAAGATATTGCGAAAGTCGAACAAGTCGTACAACATATGAAACATATCTCTACGTATATTCAAGAATACGAATCATTAGAAGATATCTTAAAAGATCTTTTCCAAGAAGATTTAAAGATTTTGAGTACACAAGATGTTTGTTTTAAGTGTGATTGTGATAAAGCAAAAATGAAACGCGTGATTACAACCTTATCAAAAGAAGAGCGCATGGCTATGATAGAAGAAGATCATGGTTGTGAAATTACATGTAACTTCTGTAATGAACGTTACCAATTTAGTGAAGAAGAATTACGTGACTTGGAAAGGTTTCTTGATAAGTATGCCAAAGAATAGTTGGAAGATAGGGCCTATAGAAATACCTAACCAGGTTGTTATTGCGCCGATGGCAGGAATATCCAATCCTGCTTTTCGTGTAATATGTAAAGAATTTGGGGCAGGATTAATTTACACAGAAAT
The DNA here is from genome assembly GCF_053848885.1 of Amedibacillus sp. YH-ame10. NCBI lineage: Bacteria > Bacillati > Bacillota > Erysipelotrichia > Erysipelotrichales > Erysipelotrichaceae > Amedibacillus > Amedibacillus sp. YH-ame10. The sequence continues at coordinate 102,595 of NZ_JBSPFA010000004.1, read as the reverse complement.
GGTAAGTGATAAGGCACTCTATTATGATAATGAGAAAACAATAGGTATGACCAATGTAGAAGAGAGTGAACATCCTCTCACGATGCAGATTTTTGGACATGATATCGAAACGATGGTATTTGCGGCAAAACTATTAGATCAGAAAACAGACTGTGATATCATTGATATCAATATGGGGTGTCCAGTCACAAAAATTATAAAGTCAAATGCAGGAAGTGCATTGATGAAAGATATTGAGCATGCCATTGCGATGACAAAGGCCGTTGTAGAGAGTGTTTCTAAGCCAGTTACTGTAAAGATGAGGATTGGTTGGGATATGGATCAAATCAATTGTGTAGAGCTTGCGAAAGGCTTAGAGGCTGTAGGAGTTGCGGGTATCGCAGTTCATGGAAGAACTCGAAAACAAATGTATGAAGGACATGCGGATTGGTCCTATATCAAACTCGTAAAAGATGCGGTTAAAATTCCAGTTATGGGAAATGGCGATATACGTAGTGGAGAAGATGCAAAACGAATGCTTGAAGAAACTGGGTGTGATGCTGTCATGGTTGGTAGAGGAGTGCTTGGTGATCCTTGGTTGATTAAGGATATTGCGACTTATTTAGAAACTGGAAAGCATATGGAGCCAGTTACTTTACAAGAGAAATTCACAATGGCACGATTACACGCAAAACGTTTATGTGACCTAAAAGGAGAACTCGTAGGGATTCGAGAAATGCGAGGACATGCGGCATGGTATGTAAAAGGATTGCCAAAAAGCCATCGATTAAAAGATGAACTAACAAAGATGGATACATATGAACAATTAGAACAAATTTTAGATCGATATGAAGCAGAGTATCATACATATGTAGAGAACAGAAAAGATACCATCTAAATTATTAATTTGAAATATTTTAGTTTAAGAAAATATGTAAATAAAAATCAGTGAGGGTTTTAAACCTTCACTGATTTATTTTTTTAGAAATTTCTTCCTAGTGCATCAGCAGCCATGATTGCAGCATATACATCTTCAGGATTAACTTCAAAAGGCATATTGTGTAAAGTATCATCTGGAGAACAAGCAAGTTTCGCAACTTCCATAATCTCTTCACTTCGAATTTCTTTAATTCCTAAATCGGTAAGGGTTGTTGGTAATCCAACATCTTTACAGAAGAACAATACTTCTTCGATTTCTTCAGTCGGAGCATTTTCCAATACAAGTTGTACTAACGTTCCAAAGGCAACTTTTTCTCCGTGATACAATGCATGCGTTGCCTCAATCGCAGTTAATCCATTATGAATAGCATGAGCTCCCGCAAGTCCACCACTTTCAAATCCAATGCCAGATAAGTATGTATTCGCCTCAATGATATTCTCTACGGCTTTGGTACATACTTTTTCATTCACCGCTAACATTGCAGTGACTCCATTTTCTAATAATGTTTCATAACATAGTTCAGCGAGTGCCATCGCAGCTAATGTAATATTTCCACCAACGCAATTCTTGGCGTTAGATTGTTTACAAGCTCTTGCCTCAAAGTAAGTTGCAAGTGCATCTCCCATTCCAGAAACCAGTAATCTAGCAGGTGCTTTACTAACAATATCTGTATCTACTAAAACAATATTAGGACTAGACGGTAAGAATAAATATTTTTCAAACACACCTTCATCCGTATAGATAACAGAGAGTGCACTACATGGAGCATCCGTGGATGCAATGGTAGGCACAATCACAACAGGTTTATGTAAGAAATGCGCAATTGCTTTTGCGGTATCATGAATCTTACCTCCACCAATTCCTACGATGGTATCGCAACTCGTATCTTTGCATAAAGCCATTAAACGTTCAATTTCATGCATACTACATTCTCCATGAAACACTTCATAAGTAACTGTAGAGTCACTGTGACTTGCACTTTCGCTGATTGCTTCCTCAACACGCTTTCTGCCAGTTGCACTTGTAAGAACAAACAAATGTTTTCCAATATTCTCTGTGTGTTGACATAAATGATATAACTCTTTTCTTCCCTGCACATAACGTGTAGGACTTCCAATAATAGTAGCCATAAATGACCTCCTTTTTCTGTTGTCTCCATTATAACATTTTAGAAACTTTATCCAAGGTGAATCTTTTCATAACTTAAGTTTTATTTGACAAATACGTGCTTTCTATATATAATCATAGCGATATGGCAATGAAGAGAAAGTACTTTTATAAAGCATGTGTTAGAGAGTTCCGGTTGGTGAAAAGGAACCATGAGGTATAGGAAGAAATAAAGACTTGGAGCCTTCCAACAGGACGTTTATTCACGTTACGAATAGACTTTAATTAGTCACTAAGACCGTATAGGCAACTATATGGTGAATTAGGGTGGTACCACGATCAAGCTCTCGTCCCTATGAGGAAGAGAGCTTTTATTATACACAGGAGGAACTTATGGAAAAGCTAAGTGAACAAGAAACAATACGTCGCCAGAAAATGGAAGAGCTACGCGAAATGGGAATTGAACCATTTGGTCAAGCATACGCAAGAACTCATAAATCTGGACAAATACGTGCAGAATATGAAGACTTCACAAAAGAAGAGTTGGTAGAAAAGAACGTAACTGCGAAAATTGCGGGACGTATTATGACAAAACGTCGTCAAGGTAAAGCGGGATTCATGCACATCCAAGATATCGATGGACGTATGCAAATCTATGTACGTAAAGATGTTATTGGTGAAGAACAATATGAAATCTTTAAGAAATCTGATATCGGAGATATCGTAGGTATTGAAGGAACTATCATGAAAACTGATCATGGTGAATTATCTGTAAAGGCTGGAGTGTATACACATTTATCGAAAGCACTTCGCCCATTACCTGAAAAATTCCATGGTTTACAAGACGTAGAAGAACGCTATCGTCGTCGTTATGTCGATTTGATTATGAATGACAACAGCAAACGAATTGCGTTAACTCGTCCTCGTATCATTCGTGCAATCCAAAATTTCTTGGATAACCAAGGTATGGTAGAAGTAGAAACTCCAGTATTACAACCAATCTTAGGTGGAGCAACTGCACGTCCATTTGTTACACATCACAATACATTGGATATGCCGTTTTACTTACGTATTGCGACAGAATTACCATTGAAGAGATTGATTGTTGGTGGATTAGAAGGTGTTTATGAAATTGGACGTTTATTCCGTAATGAAGGAATGGATGCGACACATAACCCTGAATTTACTACAGTAGAAGCATATTTAGCATACTCTGATTTAAATGGCATGATGGATCTTGTAGAAGGTTTGTTGAGCAATGTCGCAGAAAAAGTATGCGGTACAACTGAAATTGAATGGAAAGATAAAGTGATTTCATTAAAAGCTCCATTCAAAAGAGTACATATGGTAGATGCCATTAAAGAAACTAGTGGCGTTGATTTCTGGAAAGAAATGAGCTATGAGGATGCATGTGCTTTAGCAAAAGAACACAATATCGAAGTAGAAAAGAAACATAACAGTATTGGACATATTATCAATCTATTCTTCGAAAAGTATGTAGAAGAAACATTGATTCAACCCACCTATGTATATGGACATCCTGTTGAAATTTCTCCATTAGCTAAGAAAAATATGGATGATTCAAGATTTGCGGATCGTTATGAATTATTCATTGATGGAAAAGAATACGCGAATGCATTCTCTGAGTTAAATGATCCAATTGATCAAAGAGAACGTTTTGAGAACCAATTGAAATTGCGTGATCTTGGAGATGATGAAGCAAATGAAATGGATGTTGACTATGTAGAGGCATTAGAATATGGACTTCCTCCAACAGGTGGAGTAGGGCTAGGAATTGATCGTCTTGTGATGTTGTTGACCAATTCTGAAACCATCAGGGAAGTTTTGCTCTTCCCTCACATGCGTTTGCAAAAATAATTCGTACAGTTTCATATAAGTAGCATACAAGCGAAAAGACACGATAAATAGGACGTTATTTACGTATACAACATATATATAATTAGCAGACAAATATCATTGATTTTGCCATAAATGAGGTGAAATCTCGTGGATTTTCCGTGAAAATGCCGTGAGAATGACCAGTTATTAAAAGAAAATAATTGGTCTTTTTTAATTTGTAGTGGATGTTTTGTTATGATATGATAACCAATAGAAGAGTAAACTAGGTTTTGTGGTAGACGTTGCTTAGAATATATAGATTAGAGGAGTGATAAATTTGGAAGCAAATAGTAAAAGAATATCAAATGTATGTTTTGATGAAGTGGATTTTGGTGTTGGAATAAGAGGAAATGATGGAATATTGTCAGTTCGTTGGCCAGATGGTGTTTATTTAAAACTTAAAAATACTTGGGCATATCACTTAACTATTGAGCGTGACGGCTACATATTTAAACATCAAATTTTTAAAAAGAACGATAATCAACTTTTGTTGTGGATAGAAAGATGGGCAAAAGATATTTCTAATGGAAAATACAGTACTAAGAAAACTGAACGGCAAATGATTCTAGATATCATTACTGAAAGAAACTTAACAAGTTGTATGAATAATACCAAATGGGGTACATTTCGAAAAGCTATGTTAGAAGAAATGCCCTTCGAGCCACCATACGATTATAAAACATTATTTGATGATAGCGACTATATTCTTCATGATTGTGTTCAGTATCTTATAAATAATGAAGGTCCAAGTTCCTTTTGTAGTTTTGATGAAGAAAGTTTTAACTATTTGAATTACAAAGCGATTGAATGGTTAAAGATTAGACCACGTTTTTTCATACAAGAGGGTGGAAAATTAGTGAAGAATAATATATGGTATGATGCTGAAAAAGAATTTGTTGAAATTTTAAAAAAATATAAAATACCATATGAATTGGAGAGTGGAGTTTATACAATATATGGATATAAATAGCATAAATATAGCTATCTTAAGTATAAGACAGTAGATTTTTTAAGCTATAAATTTGGTGCAATTTATAATGGTGGAAATGTAAAATTCTTATGTACATTTCAAAGAAGTTTTCATGAAATATTTATATTGGGCGAGGTGAGGGAATGAAAGAAAAAATATTATGCTATGCACTATTATTGAAGAATGACTTAATAACATTTGATAAATATGAAGAATATTTAAATAATGCTTTTTTAGAAGAACCAGATAATTCTTTATTGTTAGAGTTAGAATTTCTTACCTCAGATTTATGTGCAACTATAAATTTAATTATTGGGGATTGCTATAGTAATGAAAATGATATAGATATTTTTGGGAAGATTTTGTTAGAAGAGTTGAAAAATACGTATTATCTTAAAACATTATCAATCGAAGAATTTGGTAAAAGAACATATTTATTATGGAATGACATTCCTTATAGCATTGGAAAGGAACAACCATTCCACACATTATCTTATGCTGATGATCCTTTGTCATGGGGAGATATTAATCAAGTACGCACAATGTATGAAAATTTATTTGAATACTATATTGGACGCAAGAAATAAAAAATAGCATAATAAGTGCTAGTTTATGAAGAGTTAGATTATTAATATTATAGTTAAATAGATTAGAGGTGCGAAAGAATATGAAAATAGATAAAGTAAACTTTAATAATATTTAAGAGTTTAAAAAGTATGCAATGAGTCTTTCAGAGGAATACAACGGATTAAAATTATCGTAACACCATAGCTATTGTCTTAGGAGATTTGCATTGTAATGAAGCAATACAACCATTAATAGAATTAGCTAATGATTCTAAAACAGAAAACTGTAGACGTACATTAATATATGGAATAGAAAACTTTTATATTGCTGATCGATTGGATGATTTTATAAAATTACTAACTATTGGTAATTATGAAGTTAAGTATGATATATACTTTATTTAAAAAACAAAGTATATATATCTGATAGTCAAAATACAAAATATGTTGATATGATTAAAAAAGTGTTTCAAACTTAGAAAGTAGTATAGAAGTAATGTACGATCTATGCGCAAATGTGTTTAATGAGATTCTTAACTAACTTAGATTTTATAGATAATAAAAATGGTTAATGAAATAAATTTCCACTTGAACTTTGATTCAAGAATAGACTTTATTAAAGTATTATTTTATAATGACGATAAGAGGAGGGGTGAGATATGAAGAAAGTATTGTGCTTAGCATTACTTGCTACAATGATAGTAGGGTGCTCATCCAAAGAAAAAGAGGAAGATAAAGTAGGTGCAAATAGCAATTTTGTAACTCAGATGTTGGCTAATGTGGACAATAACAAAAAGGTTGAAGAGAAAGATACACCTAGTACAACAGATGAAGAAAAGAAGGATGATGGTGCGAACGATGAAGGTGATGAGGCTAAGACTGTTGATACAACAAAGCCAAATGATAATAAATCAAATCAAACATCTGGAGGATCTTCAAGTGGAGGCAACAGTGACTCACAAGCTAAGCCAGTAACACCAACACCACCAAAAGAAGAAACACCTGCTCCAAAACCAGAATCACCACCTGTCGTTGATCCAACGCCAGCACCACCTACCAATCAACAGGCTAAAGCAAATCAAGTATTCACACAAATAAATGAATATAGAGTGCAAAATGGTAAAGCACCATTTGTACTATCTTCATTTTTACAAGGAAGAAGTGAGGAACATGCACTTGCAATGGCTACAAGAGAAGCTTTATGGCATAGTGGAGCAGCAGAATGTATTACTAATTATGATGATCCGTTTAATGCATGGAAGAACTCACCAACACACAATGAAATGTTATTAAGCAATAATAGTCAAGCAGCAGTAGGGATTTATTATTATAACGGATATTACTATTCAGTATTTCAAACTAGAATATAAGGAAATGAACACGATCAATCATGGTCGTGTTTTTCATTTATAGAAAGGAGAAATGTTTATGAATTATTATAAGGTTGGTTTCTTTTAGGGCTTTATGCCCTAATTTATAAAATTAAATATGATTTATCGAGCACAGTTAATTACATATATCTGTGTTCTTTTTTATTTACGAGGAGGAAACTTATGAAAGAGAAAATAAAAAGATGTATTAGAAAAGGAATTATCACTTGTGCGACTATTATGATGGTATTCACATCGATGTTTAATACAATTTCAACTGTACATGCTGCAGAAGAAAAAGTATACTTTGAAGTCAATAAGGCAAATGAAGTCATTAATGAAGCAAAGAGACATCTAGGTAAACCTTATGTATGGGGTGCTGCAGGTCCAAATTCATTTGATTGTTCAGGATTTGCAAGTTATGTTTTCAAACAAGTAGGTCTAAAATTTAATGCAGACAGATTCACAACAAATTCTATTGAATCCTATTTGGATGGCTTAGGAGTGACAAGTTACACTTATAGTACAAATGAGGCTAATCCAGCTAATACAAAAGCAGGGGATATCATATTGTATTATGATAGTTCTGGTGAACCTATTCATATGGGAATCTACATGGGTGATGGAAAAGTCATTCATTGTGCTGCTGAAATGCCATCAGGTCCACAACAGCAAGTTATGATTAGTAATGCAGATGCACTTGGTAATAAGCATGGATCAAGCATCATTACGTATCGTGCATTTAGAGTGTTTCCTGAAGAGGGAGGCGTTCGTTTATTGAAATCGGATGAATTTGGAAATCCTCTTTCTGGAGTAATTTTTAAAATTAGTTATCCAGAGGGTGGTTCATTTAACGTAATAACAAATTCAAATGGTATTTGGGATTCTGATGATTCAGGCTATGATTTAGATACAGGAACTTATCAATATCAAGAAGTATCCACAAAAGATGGGTATTTATTAGATACTACCGTTCGAACATTCAAGATTGAAGCAGGTGTGAAAGCAGAAGCCAATGTAGTCGTTGTCACAAACAAAGAACCTAGCGGAGAAATCAAAGTTATTAAGACTAATACGAATGGAGATCGTGTCGCAAATACAACTTTCAATGTGTATGCGAATGAAACCATTAGGAATAAGGCTGGTTCAAAAGTATTCTATTCAAAAGATCGTTTGGTTACTACTATTACAACCAATAGTTCTGGTGAAGCAAATACACCTAAATTACCACTAGGAAAATATAAGATTATAGAAACACAAGTGCCTGATGGATATGTACTGAATACAAACATATTCCATACAGAGCTTCTGTACAAAGATCAAGTGACTTCATTAGTCACTGCATCCACAACCATTCAAAATGAAGATCAAAAGGGAAAGGTTATATTAAAGAAATCTTTTGATACATCACTTGTAGGTGGAATGACAGGAGATGCAACACTTGATGGAAATCAGTATGCATTGATCGCAAAAGAAAAGATTACGAATATTGCAGGTACGATCAAGTATTATGAAAAAGACCAGATCGTTGCTTATAAAACAACGGATAAAAACGGAGAAGTCACTTGGGACAATCTTCCATTAGGAAAATATTATATTCAGGAAATCGATACCAATAATTCCTTACAGTTGAATCAAAGCATTATTGATGTCTCTGTTGATTATGCAGGGCAGACAGTAACGAAAACAACAGTCAATAAAACAACTTCTGATAAGTTGAATATGCAAAAGATTGAAATATTCAAGAGTGGTGAAGACTTCGGAAGTTCAGGAGTCTATGAAGGATTACAAGGTGTTGAGTTCACTTTTAAATTGAAAAGTGATGTAGATAAACTAGGGTGGAATGCAGCGAAAGTTTATGATGTCATTACGATAGACAAAAAAGGATATGCAACAACTAAGTATCTGCCTTATGGAGTTTATCAAGTCAAAGAAACAAAGACACCAGCGGATCATACTCCTGCTCCTGACTTTACTGTGACAATTGATAAGAACTACACCTTCTATCCTAGTAATGAACAAGTTCGTAAAATCAATGTTAATAATGCACCATTATCAGCACAAGTAAAACTGGTGAAAGTTGATTATGATTCAGCCAAAACTGTTACATTGAATTCGGCTAGTTTTAAAATCAAAGATGAAAAAGGGAACTATATTGTTCAAAAGGTAGGTGGTGTTAAGATTGATACATTCACTACAAACAGCAAAAATCAAATTGTTTCTATCTTTGGTAAAGAAGGAGAAACGACTCTTCCACTAAAACTGTATGCTGGAAATTATTCAATTGAAGAACTTAAAACTCCATCAGGCTTTTTAGAGTTAGAGGCACCTGTAAAGTTTACGATTAAGAATATCCATGATATGGATACAGATGAAGATCATGAGCCAATGATTACTGTAAAAGTGAAGAACAGACAACCAATGGGAAGTCTTATTATTCATAAAACAGACAAAGAAACAGGAAATCCACTAGAAGATGTTGAATATGAACTAACTGCGAAGAAGGATATCATTAATGCGATTGATGGCTCTATTTTAATTAAAGCAGGAGATATGGTTCGCAAAGGTAAAACAGATGCAACTGGAGAAATCATTATAGATAATTTGTTTATGGGAGAGTATCAATTACATGAAACTCTTACGAAAGAGGGTTATGTCCTATCTGAAAACGTGGAAGATATTTTCTTTGAAAAGAAAGATAATTCAACTCAACACTATGATATCACTGTTGATTATACAAACATTGCTCCAATAGGCGAAATTCATCTAATGAAAACTGATAAAGCAACAGGAGAAGCACTAAGTGGTGTTATTTATCAGTTAACAGCCTCAGAAGATATTTATTCTTTGGATGGAAGAAACACATTGCTTTATGCCAAAGGCGATAAGGTTAACAAAGATATTGCAGAGGATGGTCGCTATATGACCAATGAGTTAGGAGAAATCCATATTAGTGATTTACCATTAGGTCGATATGAATTGAAAGAAGTCTATGCATTGGATGGATATGTGGCAGATGAATCAACGTACAATATTGATTTATCTTATGATCATAGTGATAAGACACTTTATACTTCCGCGCTAGAATTAACAAACATTTCTCCTATTGGTGAAATACATTTAATGAAAGCAGATAAGGATACGGGAGAATTACTATCAGGAGTAACTTACGAATTAACTGCAAAAGAGAATATCTACTCTTTAGATGGACGTAAAACATTACTTTATGAAAAAGGCGATACAGTAAATAAAGACATCTCTGAAAATGGGTTATATATGACCAATGAAGCAGGAGAAATCCATATTAGTGATTTACCACTTGGTCAATATGAATTGAAAGAAGTAAAAGCGTTGAATTCCCATGTAACAGATAAGACCATATATGATATTGATCTTAGCTATGATGAAAGTCAACGCACAATCTATGCCAAGACGTTGAATTTAACCAATGTGAAAACTACAGTGGAATTATCTAAAGTAGATATTACGAATGGTAAAGAACTTGCAGGAGCATCCATGACATTACAGGATAGTGAAGGTAATGTTATTGAAACTTGGACATCTAGTGAAGAGTCTCATATTATGCGTGGCTTAGAGGTAGGAAAGAAATATACATTGATTGAAGATACAGCCCCTTTAGGATATGTCAAAGCAGAAAGTATTACATTCACAGTTCAAGATACAGAAGAAATCCAAAAGATAACAATGAAGGATGATATCATCAAAGTAGAAATATCTAAGCAGGATTTAACTACAGGTTATGAGCTATCAGGCGCAAAGCTTCAAATCTTAAATGAGAAGAATGAGGTTGTTCGTGAATGGATTACGGATGGACAAAAGACCATGATAGAACGATTACCAGCAGGTGATTATTTCTTGAAAGAAGTAGAAGCACCAAAAGGTTTTGAAGTTGCAGAAACAGTAGCTTTTACAGTTAAAGAAACAGCAGAAGTTCAAAAGGTCGTTATGAAAGATAAACGTAAACCAATTGAAACTGTGCAGACAGGAGATCAAACAATGTTATTACCAATTATTGCAGTATGTTTAGGCGCAGGGATTGCAGCCTTCGTATTGTATCGTAAATCAAAAAAGAATTAAGATAATCAAAAAGTATAAAGATACTGATTGAAGGAGGTGAGATGTATTTGAATAGTATAATCAGTTGGGTAGGTGGAAAGAAGGCATTACGAGAACTCATTTATGCACGTTTTCCAGAGAATTATGATCGCTATATTGAAGTGTTTGGAGGAGGAGGTTGGGTGTTGTTTGGAAAGACACCAGACAGATTCGAGGTGTACAATGATTTCAATAATAACCTAACCAATATGTTCTCTGTATTACGTGAACAGCCTTTAGCTTTTATTCAAGAACTTGGCTATCTGCCAGAGAATGGTAGATATATATTTAATCTCTATAAGGATATCATTTCTAAACAAAGAGTAGAGGATAAGTATATCGAGGATGAAATTCAAAAGGTAAAGGTATACTTCACAGAATTACAATCAGAAGAAATTATAGAATTAATGAAGAAAGAGCGTATTGTTAATCAGGATATACGATTAGCGGTCGCTTTTTTTAAGTTAATTCGCTATTCGTATGGGTCTGGATGTAAGACATTTGGGTGTCGACCATATGATGTTAGAAAAGCATTTTCTACCGTATGGGATGTTAGTGATCGACTAGCGAATACAATTGTAGAGAACAAAGATTTTGAGGCATTAATCTGTCAATATGATAGACCGAATGCCTTTTTTTATTGTGATCCACCTTACTACGAAACAGAAGGAATGTATGAGGTGTTGTTTACAAAAGAAGATCACATACGTCTACGTGATTGTTTAGCAAACATTCAAGGAAAGTTCTTATTGTCATATAACGATTGTGAGTTTATAAGAGAACTCTATAAAAACTTTTATATTGAGAGTTGTACAAGAGTAAACAATATGGCACTTCGTTATAACAATGAAGCAGAGTTTCCAGAAGTATTGATTTCAAATTATGATACTTCATTAGGACGTGGAATGCGTAAGCAATTAAATTTATTTGATAATGATGAAGGAGAAGAAAATGAAGAAGACGATTGAAGTAGTGCTACAAAAAGAAAATAATATCATCCTAGATCAAAGCACAGTAGAGAAACTAGGTATAAAAACAGGTGATGTGATTGAATTACAACACAGTGAAGAATCATTAGGGAAATGCTGTTTTACCATAGAAACATCAATGAATGAAGATCAAGAATTGCAAGAAGGGTACTACTGTATTCCTATGCACCTTTTGAAGAAGGTTGGATTAGATGAAGAAAATGTTCACCTTTTAATCAATGATGAAGAGATTATCCTCACAAGTGCAAACAACATCATAAGTGGTTTTCCACCAGAATTAATAGAAGCCATGATAGAACAAGGAGTAAGCCTAGATATATTGGTAGAGGATATCGTGGAGAGGTTGAATGAAAATGTGCTCGAAAAAATCGAAGACTAGTATTTACAAGATTGTGGATCGTCAAGGAAGGCTTTCAATTCCCCAAGAAATGAGAGAAAAGGTGGATATACATAAAGGCGATGTTGTAGAAATCATGCATACCCGAAACGGTATCTTGATATCAAAGTTAGATATTGTCAAACTTAATGATGATTCTAAAGAGTCATTAAAAAACACAGTCATATCATCTGCAAAAAAATTAGATAGAAAGACACTTCTAGTCCTTGCGAAAAAGATGGTAGAGATTGCAGAAAGAACGGAGGAGTATAGTGAGTAGAGTATTAAACAACAAGAGAGTCAAGGTGGTATTCATAATTATGTTTATCACCTTTTTATTTATCATCATGACAAAGCCATGTTATGCAGCAGATGTATCTGGTGTCATAGAAAAAGCATGGAATAGTGCAGAAACACAAATCAAGAACGTAGTGAACAATGTCGTCTTTCCAGTCATCGACCTTGTGTTAGCTGTGTTCTTTTTTGTTAAGTTGGGGACTGCGTATTTTGACTATAGGAAACAAGGGCAATTTGAATGGGCAGCACCAGCTATTTTGTTTGCATGTCTTTGTTTCACATTAACAGCACCTACCTATATTTGGGATATTCTATAAAAGGAGTAAGCGATGTTTTTATGGAACTTTATTGCAGATAAAGTATTAGGTGGAATCATCGACTGGATTTATGAAAAGATAATTGAAGCATTAGGTGAGTTCTTTGGTCTTATGGGAAACATGGGTGCTGAAATATTTAACTATGATTGGGTAAAAGCGATTGTAGAAATAATGCGATTGTTTGGTTGGGCATTATTTGCAGTAGGAATTGTAGTGGCAGTTTTTGAAACTGCTATTGAGTATCAAAACGGAAGAGGAAGCATAAAAGATACAGCGTTGAATTTTATTAAGGGATTCATGGCTGTATCCCTCTTTACTTTAGTACCTATTAGTCTTTATCAGTTTTGCATAACATTACAAGTTGAACTTACAACAGGTATGTCTACCATTGTAGGAACGAGCTCGATTGGAGAGACAGCCAAGGTATCTATGGGATTTGTAACAGACATGCAAATAGGTGCAATCATGGCTATCTTTATTTTGATTGCAATGGGATTTGCCGTTATTAAAATATTCTTTGCGAATTTAAAGCGTGGTGGTATTCTGATCATTACCATAGCAGTAGGATCATTGTATATGTTCTCTGTTCCTAGAGGATACACAGATGGATTTATTCAATGGTGTAAACAAATCATAGGTATATGCTTAACTGCTTTTTTACAGGCGGTCATTTTAATTGCAGGATTAGGTGTTATGAAAGAAAACTGTTTAGTTGGAATCGGGTTGATTTTATCTGCAAGTGAGATACCAAGAATTGCTGGACAGTTTGGACTTGATACATCAACCAAAGCTAATATCATGTCAACCATATATGCAGCGCAAGCAGCAATGTCTATTACAAGAACAGTGGCAGGAGCGGTGAAATAATATGGGGAAGAGATATAAAGCATACATTGATGCTATTCATTTTTCTATTGAGTTAGAAGGAAGTGAACTTTGCACATTCATTACACACTTTGGACAGTTTGGAAACATTGAAATATACGATCAGAAGGAAGATGAATTATTATTAAACACCAGTGGTATTTTTATAGATAAGTTTTATCCACATATTGCAAATAGAGAAAGAGCAAATATAAAGGCAAGGAATGTTCGTCATTTATTTATAGATTATAAATATCAGAGGAAAAGAAAGTTTCCTAACAAGAGTTTGAAGGAACAATATAGATTATTTAAGAAAAAACTAAATAAGTAGTACATAGAAAAAGTTCTTTTCTATTAGTTTTTTTGGTATAATGGGAACTACAGAAAAGTAGGAGAAAGAACATGGAAAAATGGGAAGAAAATTTTTATAAAGCTAATCATAAACTATATATATTGTTAATATTGAATTCAATACTAATTATGGTAGTAGGTGCGTATTTAATAGAAAACAAAATAGCTTTAGTAGGAGATATTGTAAAAAATTTAGCATATGGTTGTGTTGCATCTAGTTTAATAAGTTGGCTTATTGAGATAGGGAATTTTAGAATTAAAAACAAAGAAATAGCTAGATTAAGACAAAATTTGTATAATGATACAGTTGCCAATGTATATCATTATTTAGGAATGTATGCTAGGATATATTTTAAAGAATCAGAAGCAATTATTAATAAGGAAAAATACACATGGGATGTATGGTATGATTTGTTGAAAGCTAGTTGTTTAGATCTAAAGGATCAAAAAGCAATCAAAGATGTATTTGATTTTCTAAAACAACAAGTTGTAAGTGAAGCTGAATTTGCATTCAAATCGTTAGATGAGGTAGTAAAAAATCGCTTCTCTTTATATTTAAATAATGGTTTAGATTATAATTTATACTATGATTTAAAGGATCTCCATTTTGAGTTTAGTGTAATAAATCTTACTTATGTAGAAAGATACACGGATTTAAAAGATTTATTTGATTATTTAGATGCAATCAATACAGATTTAAAAAATTATGTTCAGAAATGTAATCTAGTAAACGATATGAATGAATTTAAATTCAATCCAAAAGATTTTTACGAAGAAATAATTAAGATTTTATGAATTCAAAATTGTTTATGATGAAGAAGGAACAAGATGAAAGAATATTTTAAATTAAGGAAGGAAATTTATATGTATATGTACCCAGATAACCTGAAAGGAAAGCCAACGATATGGCTCTGGTATCTAAACGATATTGGGATTATAGGAGTTGGTGCTATCTTTTCAGTAATAGCAATTACACAGGCAAACTTTTTTCTGCCAATCGCAGTTGTCGCCTGTTATGCCTTTTTAACCATACGTTTTCAAGACACAAGTATTTTTGATTTTATCAAATATGCCTGTGCCTTTTTTATTTTAAGTCAGCAAACGTATTGGTGGAAGTATACCCAAGAGGCAAAAGAAATAAAAGTAGTTGACAGGAAAGGAGGAAGTGAATGAAGGAAAGAAAGAAGAAAAAACAGTCAACCAGAGAATTAGTGAATACCAAGACAATCACAGACTACAGCTTACAACAGTATGGTGGAGATGAGGTTGTCTTTTTTATGATTCAACCTCAAAACCTTTCTGTAATGAGTTATGAAAATATTGGTAGTAAGATCTTTGCATTAACGAATGTCTTAAAAGGGTTAGCAGATTTAGAAATGATTTGTTTGAACAGTCGAGATAACTTCCAAGAAAATAAACTGTTTCTCAGAAAAAGAATTGAAGAAGAAGACAATAGAAAGATTGTTGTTCTTTTAGAAAGGGACTTACTACATTTAGATAAGATTCAGATACAGACAGCCACTGCTCGTCTTTTTTTATTGGCTGTTCGTATCAGGTCGAATGATCAGGTGGAAATCATGCAGCTAATCCATCGAATTGAAAAACTAATCAAGCTACAAAACTTATCGGTTAAACGTGCAAAGAAAAATGATTTAAAAAGTATGTTAGCTGTTTACTTTGAACAAAACGTCACAACAGATCACTTTGAAGATGTTGATGGAGAAAGGTGGTATGATGATGAAACTATTTAAGAAGAAACCAGAAGTAAAGGAAGAAGAAGTAAGAGTTCAAGATTTTCTTGATATGATTTCTCCCTCTGCTATACGATTCTTTAGTGAGTATTACATTTGCGGGAATACATATCGTTGTGTGTGGGCATTAAGAGAATACCCAACCGCCACAGAAGAACAAGCACTCCTTCGCTATCTTGGGGAGAAAGATGGAATCACATTGCATGTGTATGCAAGACAAGTGACACCAGCAGAAGAAAAGAAGATCATTGGAAATGCAGCTAATAAGAACCGAATGAAACAAGGTAATACACAAGACTTACAAGAATCGATTACTGCACAAAGCAACTTACAAGATGTGGTGGCTTTGATTGCCAATATGCATCGTTCCAGAGAACCACTTATTCATTGTGCAGTATATTTAGAATTGACGGCA
Source organism: Amedibacillus sp. YH-ame10 (assembly GCF_053848885.1). NCBI lineage: Bacteria > Bacillati > Bacillota > Erysipelotrichia > Erysipelotrichales > Erysipelotrichaceae > Amedibacillus > Amedibacillus sp. YH-ame10. The sequence goes on along the minus strand of NZ_JBSPFA010000004.1, from coordinate 86,288 downwards.
GATGATTTTGAGGCATTGAAATTACTTCAAACTGAAACACTCACTGAACTAGTCAGAAGCAAACTCAATGTTTATCGGTTGATCCTTAGACAAAAAGATGGATTCCACGCAGTGATGCCAAGTGGAAAAGATATCTTCAAGGAACAGTTTGAGCGTGTACTTCCAGCAACGAGTGTGGCTAATTTATTTCCCTTTAATTACTCAGGTAAAACAGATCCACAAGGTATTTATCTAGGAGTGGATAAGTTTGGTTCGAATATCATTGTAGATTTCAATCGAAGAAGTGATGATAAGACAAATGCGAATATCTTGATACTAGGAAATTCAGGACAAGGAAAATCCTATTTATTAAAGCTTATCCTCTGTAATCTGCGAGAGCAAGGATACAATTTGTTAACGCTGGATCCAGAGCATGAGTATGGAGAACTGACGCATAACTTAGGTGGGACATTCATTAATATGATGTCAGGTAGGTACATCATTAATGTACTTGAGCCTAAGCAGTGGTCAACAGATGATGATATTGAAGATGATGAAGATGACAGTGTTCCAATAGCCTTTAAAAAATCTACCATATTGTCGCAACATATCTCGTTTTTAAAAGACTTCTTCAAGACATATAAAGACTTTACAGATGAGCAGTTGGATACCTTGGAAATCATGTTAATCAAATTATATGAACGATATGATATCTCAGAAAAAACAGATATCACTTTACTTTCACATGATGATTTTCCAATATTAGAGGATTTATATCATTACATTGATGAAGAATATAAACACTTTCAAGATGATGGGAATCGCATCTTTAAAAGAGAGACACTACGTGAAGTCTTGTTGTTACTGCATTCTATTTGTTTAGGAAGTGACAGCAAGTTTTTTAATGGAAAAACAAATGTAGTTTCTAATAAGTGTTTGACGTTTGGAGTCAAAGGATTATTACAGGCAAACAAATCATTAAGGAATGCGTTGTTGTTTAATATCCTTTCTTACATGTCCAATGAATTATTAACGAAAGGATATACGATTGCATCTATTGACGAGCTTTATTTATTCTTAACGAACATGACCGCAGTAGAGTATATACGTAACTTTATGAAACGAGTACGTAAAAAAGAAAGTGCTGTTATATTAGCTAGTCAGAATCTTGAGGACTTTGCGATTGAAGGGATTAAGGAACTTACAAAACCATTATTCTCGATTCCTGCACATGCCTTCTTGTTTAATGCAGGAAATACAGATAGTAAATTCTATATTGATACTTTGCAGTTGGAAGAGAGTGAGTATGAACTCATCAAATATCCTCAGCGTGGGGTATGCTTATATAAGTGTGGGAATGAGAGATACAATCTCGCAGTACATGCACCAGAGTATAAAGAGAAATTGTTTGGAAAACAAGGTGGGCGTTAACTATGTGGGCAACTGCATTAAAAGCAATACAGGCATTACGTCTATTAAAAGATAAAGGAACCAGGAATCTAGGAAAGAAGGTATTGATTGTTCTTCTTTCTCCTGTCATAGCATTCATCTTTTTAATTGGTGGTATTTTCTCAGATGGTATTAACTTCAACCATAATCTTATCCAAGATTTATACAATGGAAAACCAGTATCGACGGTAGATATGGATGTCGGTCAACGGAAACAAGTGAAAGACATTGAGACAGGAATTAAACTCATCAACTTAGAAATTGAAGAGGTAAATAAAACATTGACAGATGGAAGCTTGTTGGATAACCATCTTGTCAAAGGGTTCTATATTGGGCTCATGTTGACAGATCAGTCGTTCGCATTAGACCAAGCAAAAGCAAATTCATGGGTTCTTTGTTTTACAGAGGAAAAAGAAGAGGTGGCATCAAGTGAGGAAAAGGATGAGCAACCAAAGGAAGAAGAAACCACAGTTGAACGTACCTCACTCATGGATACAACGAAAATATTCGCACAAATAGATTCCACATTTTCCATCACACTAAAAGACGATGTCAAAGGCAATATGGAAAGCGTATATAGTGCATTGATGGGAGGTACAACCAATAAGCCAGTCACCACATTAAGTAAAGAAGAGATTGATAAGTTAATCAAGAATCTTCCAAAAGATACCTCAGAAGTCAGAAAAAATCTAGTTATTCAAGCAGCGGATGCAGTTGGAAAGATTCCTTATTACTGGGGTGGTGCAGCAAGTGTACCAGGATATGAAGGCAATGATTTTGGAATTGTCACCTCACCTGATGAACATGGAAGAATATTAAAAGGAATGGATTGTAGCCATTTTGTTGATTGGGTATATTGGACAGTCATGGGAAACAATCTTGGCAATACGAATACTACAGGTCAAATTGCACAATCTTATGAAATCTCAAAAGATGAACTACAAGTAGGAGATCTTGCGTTCTTAATGGAGAATGGTGTCTCTACCCATGTAGGCATCTATGCAGGAAAAAATGAAAAAGGTGAAGCAGTATGGATCCATGAAAATGCAGCAGATGTTAATGTAGCAATGAACACTGTGAACTATTGGAATTTATACTGTAGATTGAATTTTATGAAGGGAAGGTAATAATATGGAATGTTCGGATTGGGTAGATAAATATCTACGAACAAATTATGTAGGTTGTGTGACAGGTGATTATGATCATGGATGTCGCTTGTATTTTAAGGATATCAATAATTTTATTCAAAATGTTGGGCTATATGGAAACGTAGAAATCTTTCGTGTTGAAGATGGAGATACGTTATTGAATACTTATGGAAATTTTATAAATCGTATATGGCCTACTATGTCATATGATATGAGGTCATCAACAGAAATGACAAATAATATCAATTACATTGCAGGTAAGTTTCAAGAGATGCGAGAGAAGGATGGAGATTTTCCAGAACCTCTTCCTAAAGTCACAAAGTTTATGAAGGAGGTGTTTGGACAGGAAATAGTAGAACAGAATAGACAGTTACATGAAGGTTGTGAAGGAGAAATCATAGAAGGTCAGTCTATGGAAATGATGCAATAAAGGAGATGGAAAAATGGTACAAAAAGTGATTGTATCATCTAGTGAACTTGGACAAATATGGCACGCCATTATTGTTAGAAATGCAGGGTTTGAAATAGGAGAGATGTAAGAAGAGTACATTGGAGATTGTTATGACAAGATGGTGGATATCAAATGTGAAGGTGGTACTATCTTTCACTGCAAAATAGAAATGAATAGAGCAAGTAGTAATGAAATTAGTTTTATGCCTTTTGATGAGGTTGAAACGTGGCTACAAGAATCTATTATAAATCATGAACAGAAATTTTGTGGCGATAGAACTTGCAGTCCAAAAGAAGTATATGTGTATAAAAATTTATTAAAGAATGCAGAGAGACTCAGAGAAATGATGATGAGTGATCAGCAGATAGAAACACCAGCGCATGAGGATGTTGAAGATGTGTTAGAACAAGGGCTGAATCATCCGCAAATGTAATTAGGTAAATATGAGCTTCAAATAAATGCTAGAACGATATACTTTATTTCTTTACTGGAGAGGGTTGTTAACAAAGATTAAGTTATATAAATAGACTTAATAATCTAAAGAAAGGAAAGATATAATACTAGTTAAAGGATGCATGCATTGATTCGTTAACAATCAATGGAGCAATTAAATTTATTTGAATTAACGCAAGAACCTTACAGAATAACCAAGCCAATTAGGCTAATTGAGTTATTTGCTGGAATCGGTGCACAGGCGCAAGCCTTAAAGAAGTTAGGTGTGAACTTCTCACACCATCGAGTTGTAGAAATCGATAAGTATGCAATGGACAGTTATAATGCTATCCATCATACACAATTTCAAGTCAGCGATATCACAAAAGTAAATGCGCAAGATTTAGATATTGTAGAATTAGATACATATGAGTACATCATGACCTATTCTTTTCCTTGTCAAGATTTATCCAAGGCAGGAAAAGGGAGAGGAATGAAAAAAGGAAGTGGAACAAGGTCTGGATTATTATGGGAAGTCGAAAGAATCTTAAAAGAATGTGAATCATTACCACAGATTTTATTCATGGAAAACGTACCAGATGTCATTGGTAAGAAAAACATTGAAGAGTTTCAATTGTGGCTAAAGACACTGGAAGAATTAGGCTATAACAACTATATAGAATGTTTAAATTCAAAAAATTATGGAATCCCTCAAACAAGAAATAGAGCATACATGGTATCTATTCAGGGAGAAAAGTATTATAAATTCCCACAACCAATACAACTGCAACATAAATTGAAAGATTTGTTAGAGGATGAAGTTGATAGTAGTTATTATCTAACTGAAGAGCAATTACAAAGAGTGCTATGCAGTAAATACGATCAAGGAAAACGATTCATGAATGTGGATTATATCTGTCATACCTTAACGACGAAAACAACTATGATCATAGGAAATGTAAATCCTAGTGGAAGAGGTATGAATGGAAACGTTTATCATGGTGATGTCGCTCCTACCTTAACAGCGAATCATGGGGAAGGGGTAAAGATGTTAATGGAAGGTCTATATATTCCAGAGAACACAAAGCAAGGATATACTGTTGCAAGTGATGGAGATGGAATCTATATTGACCGTCCTCATCAAAAAAGAGGGGTTGTTCAAAAGGGCATGATTCAAACCTTGAAGACAAGCTGTCATGATGTTGCAGTTGTTCTTGGTGCAACAGAAAAGAAATTTAAGAAGACCTTTTATATACGAAAATTAACACCACATGAATGTTGGAGATTAATGGGGTTTGATGATGAATCATTTTATAAAGCAGAGAACGTGTGTAGTAAAACACAACTTTATAAGCAAGCAGGAAACAGTATCGTTGTGGATGTTTTAGAGGCAATCTTTAGGCAGTTTTTTTAAAGGTGATGGAAAGGTAATGGAAGAATAGAAATGCTTTTATTAGGAAGAAAGTAAATAAAAGAGAAGTAACAAATGAACAGTCCCATAGGGATAAAATAAAAAACAGACACTGAATATGGATAAAAACAAACTCCCTTTGAAATAAACATTCAAAAAGGAGTCTGTTTTTATATAAAATAGTAAAATTCATATGATTTTTTAACTGGTCTATCAAGCCCTATACCTATATCAACATTAGGGTCAGTATTTTTGTCTACTCTAATATAATTTTTTTCCAATGATATAATACGTGCAACATTATATTTAGCATTGGCATTTTTATAGAACAAGAAATCTCCAACTTCTAAAATTGACTGTTTCGAATTAATGCACAAAATATTTTTGTTAATTACATTGATGGGATAGTCAAATCGTCGTAGTTTGCCGTAGTTTAAAAGATATTCAAACATAGAGCAAACTACCTCTTCTAAAATAACGCTGCACAAACATTGTAAAAACGGTATTGTGTCATCAACAATAGATTGATAAGAAATTCTTGAATCTTCATACCAGCCATGAGCTACATTATTTCTTGCATCAACAATTCTATCTAATTCAAAAAATATAGATGTTGCAGTCTGAAAATATGTAGGAAGATTTTCAAATTTTATCTCTTTGTTTTCACTGATATATTTTTTGAAAATATAGTTTTCTATAATTCTTGAGTTGAAATTTTTAATATCAAGGTTGTTAAATAATTCAATTACTTTGTCTATTTTTAAATTTCCACTGTGCTTGATTAAAAACTCATACTGAAGTGAAATCTCTCTTTGATTAGATATGTTTTTGTAAATAATATCTATTACTTCTTTTGGTGTCTTGTCTAAGCCGGAAAATTGTTGTGGCTTAGATAAAAAATCGCCTATACGGTTAAAGTAATTCATTTGTATTTTTTGAGGTAAATCATCGAATGTTGAAGTGTTGTTAAAGTAGAACTCTACCAATGCTCTTGCAATATCATCAATATAATTTTCAAAACAAGCATAAACACTAATTATAGCAGCATTGTATTGCACCATAGAATTATGTAAATTGTCATATAAGGGAATTAAATCGTTTATTGATCTAAATCGCTCACCAAAACTATCTTCTGAATTTTTGTATTCAGTAGATAGTTTTTTCTGTAATTCTATAGTTTTGATAAAATCTTGTATTTCATTAAGGCGCTTACTCAGATTATGAAAATGGGTAATTAAATATTTTATCATTCTATTTACCCAATATTACGAGTATTACTTTTTCAATAATTTTATATCTTGCAATTATATCTGATTTAGATTGTTTTTTACCATTAAAAGCATCTTGATTTTCTACAAACATTTCTTCCAATTGCTTTTTATTTTTTTCGCTATCAAATTTGATTTGTGACAGTTCGTCTAAATAGCTTGTAATAACTAAACACATTGGATCATAGATTGCTCTTTGAGGTTTTGTCCATGAATACTTTCCTCTTTGGACCTTATATTGGCAAAAAGCATATTCTGAGAACATAGAATATGCAAGTGACATAGTTTTTTTAAAAATCTCTGCCAGTTCATTTCTTAGTTCTTCTGTATATTTATTTCCGTTAATCAAACAGTTATCTAAAAACAAACTTAATTGACCTTGCATTTTATCGATATGTCGCATAGCAAAAAAACGCAAAACCAGTTCAACATCAAACATGCGCTTATATAAATTATCATTAGCAAATAGAACTGCATCTTCTTCTGTCTCTAAATCTTCGTCACTTGTTTCTATTGGAGAAGGCTTAATATTCCATAGCTTTCTAAAATTCTCAAATTCTGATAATTGTATACATAGTTGATTAAAACAGCCATCATATAAAGCGTTTCGTATTTCTTGTGGCTCAAGTTTAACCCCACCAGTATTGAGCCTTTCAAAAACCATCTTTTTCATACCATCTGCTTTCGAAGAAGTTTTGGCTGATTCCTTGAGCAAAGTTATTGTTGAAATCTGTCTTCGATCGATACCTTCTTTAATTTTGATCGGCAATTGACTGTACTTAAGATTATTAAGTTCAGGCCATTCTTCCAATCCTTCTAAAGCAAATTCGTCGCTGTAAAAACTAATAATAGCTGATATACGTTGCAATCCATCCATAACTTCATAGCTATCAAAATCTTTTTCATATATAAACACTGGAGGGATAGGAATGTTAATTATAAATGACTCTATAAGCTTTGAACGCTTCTTATTATCCCAAGTTATTCTTCTTTGAAATGTAGGTCTTAATTTATAGTTTTCTTGCGTAAATAAGCTTTTTAATAAGGGGAGCTTATATGAACCCTGTTCTGTAACAATTCGGTTATGACCTTCTTCATATTTTTCATTTACAATAGTTTCATCCATGATATTTCCACCTTTGTCAGTATTAACATCATATACTTCATTTTGAAGTAGTTTAATATCCATATTATTATACTCCTTTATTTATATTTTTATGCTTGTTTATTGGATATAAGCCTTAATTGCCTTTGCAACAGCATAAGCCAAATCCACTGGTACAGCATTGCCTATCATTTTGTATCCTGTATCAACGTCGGTATAAACAAACTCAAAATCGTCAGGAAACCCTTGCAACCTCGCACATTCACGAACAGTAAGTCTACGATATAAGTCCTCCTTGCCCTCAACAAATATTCGTTTATTTTTTTCAATTAAAAGCATTTCAGGAGCCTGTGGATGTAGTTGGCATTGTCTCCCACTTGCTTGAACAGTAAATCCTTGCCTGTTCCAAGGACGAACTCTATTTCTACTCATGAAAATTGTAGAAAATGCACCCGTGAAATATTCATGATTGAGAATATCTAATTTACCATTAGTTTTATTCTTTGGCAAAGCAGGAATTGCTGTATCTACCAAATCACCAATAGCATCTTTCATGGTTTTCTTTTGATCTGGTCTTGGTGTGGTTGGTTCTGGAAATCTAAAGTTAATATTCAAATCCTTTCGAAAACCAATATAAAACACTCGTTTTCTATCTTGTGGAACACCAAAGTCGGCAGCATTGACAAGGTTGATGGTTACATCATAACCACATTCCTCAAAGCATGAAATAATATTTTCCACTGCTTGAGAATGACGGTTGGCAAGCATACCTGAAACATTTTCAGCCAAAAAAAACTTAGGCTGTTTGTCTTTTAAAATTCTAATGTAATCAAAGAAAAGCTGACCTCTGTCATCCTCTATACCTCTTAACGACCCAGCCTCACTCCAGCTCTGACAAGGCGGTCCACCAATAATACCCTCAATTTGATCAGGGAAATCAGACTCCTTGATATTGCGAATATCACCTTTAATCAAAGGTGATGAATGATTTTTTTCGTAAGTAGCCCAAATTGTTTTATCATACTCATTTGCCATTGCTATTTTAAATCCTGCACGTTCAAAACCTAAATCAAGTCCACCAGCACCCGAAAAAAGACTAATAATTTTCATTTTCAAAAACCTCCATTTGATTGTATATTTTAACTCTAAAAAATGTTGTTATCAAGTTTTTACTTCAAAATAACTGATGGATCGACAACCATATCATCTTTAATGTTTTGAGTAGTTCTAATTTCTAATATTTTTAAACTTTCTTTTAATTTTTCTGCTACCTGATTGCCTTTAATATTAAGAGGATTGTCAAACACTAAGGTTGGCTTTAATTTGCCGCTCTCCACAGCCCAATCAACATAAACAGATAGAGGTCTATCTCCATCATATTTATCGTGATATGTTCTATAGTTTAATGCTTTGCAAGCAAAATATACAGTAGGGTATTTATCTACATACTCATCTATTGAATAAAGATTATTAATTACATCTTGCACAGTAGTAACTGAATCATTTATAAGTATATAATTTGCAATACCAGAATCTTGAATAACTGTGCCATTAACCATAGCATTGCGTTTATCATTAGGGAGATGAGTTCCAGCATATACATCAATAATCTGATCTCGTGTAAGTTTAACTAATCCTGAAAGATCTCCACCTGGTTTATTAAGTAATTCATATTTCCACCCAAGAGTAATAGAACCTTCTTCTGTTCTTCCACTCTTAACTCTATAAATCAGCTTTTTATTTTCAAAAGTTGGCTTTATAGAGGTTGTTGCTGCTTGAATAATCTGTGACCAAGTAGTTCCTAATAATGCTGCTGCTCTCTCAGCATTGGTTTTATTTTCAATAAAGTCTGCATTTTCTTTCTTAAAGGATATTTTAATTTCTATTTCAACACCAGCAGAAGATCTTGCTAACACATAAATATCCGTTTTGGGCTCACCTTTTTTACAAGTAGGTTTACCAACATTAACAACTGAATATGTAATAGAATTTATAACAAAACAGGTTCCTAACTGAAAAAAGTTTACAATATTTCTTTCTGCGTCACCGAATTTAACCATTTATAGTTCCTCCATATTTTTATCTATAGCTTTTGCTCCACCTGATTTTACCCAAGCATCAACCTCAGAACATTTAAACTTCCATAGTTTACCCACTCTGCAACAAGGAATACTTTCTGCAATTATCCATTTTCTAATGGTTGTCATTGTTACGCCAAGATGTTTTGCGACTTCCTTGGTAGAAATCCAAGGCTCATTTATATAGTTACTCACTGTTTGCACCTCCAAATAAAATAATTATATCAACTTAAAGGTAATTTGTATATGAATTGATGTAATTTAATATCATTTAAGAGTATCTATATATTAGAATATATCAGAACAGTTAAATGACCTATGCCATGAGGTCTTTAGAGTGTAGAATTATTCGATCGAAAACCTTCTGTAGTGGATTACAAATTACTGATTGACCACTTCTCTATAACGTAGTAGGAAATCGTTTTACGAATTATTGATGCCTTAGAAATGGCTACAACCATTAAACCAAAATGCACTTTATTTAAGGCTTTAAATTAGACTTTGAATTGATATCTGAATCATTGATAGTAAAAAGTAAAATTGTTTCATATGCTTTGTTTGATAGACCATCTTGAGAGCAAGCATTATTGTAGAAAAATGCTTCTGTTATTATTCGATTTGATGGATTTAGAAACTGGTAAGTACAAAAACAATGATGAAATTCCACGGGTAAGTTAATGGCATTAGCTTTATATTTTATATGGCTTGTTTGCCTTGTGTACGCAATTACGATTATGAGGAAACAATGGGATAGTATATGTGTAGTTATTAGATTTATATCTATTTTAGGATATAAGTTTGGTGTGCAGGTTAAAGTATCGGCGTCAAAGCACGCCGATACACAATACATCAGTGGGCAACGCCCACTGTTTTAAGAACTTTTAAAAACTCATGAAAGTGGTCGGAAATTATAGCGTACTGCTATGCTCGGCGTTGGTATGGGTAATAATAAAAAAGAAACACTAATAAACACAATATATGCGAGGTGGTCAGAAATGACGCCTTGCATATATTTTTTAAGAAATGAAGGAGTAAGATATGGCAGAAAACAAAAAAAGAACTACTATATGGTTAACGACCAATACAATGGAATCGTTAGATGATATGGTTATCATGAATAATTGTAAAAGTAGGAGCGAATTGATTGAAAAGGCATTGAAGTTTTATGATGGATATGTGAGGTCAACTCAAGAGAATGAATATCTACCAATTGCATTATCATCAGCACTCAATGGCATTGTAAAAGTTTCAGAGAATCGAATATCAAGACTATTATTTAAAAATGCAGTTGAAATGGATATGATGATGAATGTATTGTCTGCAACAGCAGAGATTGATACTGAAACACTAAGAAAATTAAGAGTGAAATGTATTAAAGATGTAAAAGGAACTTTGGGTAAAATTAACTTCGAAGATGTTTATGCATATCAAAAAGAATAAAATAGATGACGAAGTAATGTGATTATGTAGGGCTAAATCTTGATTATTTTTGATTTATAATATAATACTAAATGCTAACGCTAATAGGGAGCCATAAGAATGTGTATAGTAAAAACAAAACAAGGCAAAAAAGATGATACCCTGTAAGAATAAGTGGTATTTTGTATTCACGAAATGATAATTTTTTATTGGATATTTGCGAATATACAATAATAAAATAAATAGTTGCTATGATTTTAGCTATTAAAGAAGCGAACAAAAATAAACAGAATAACAAAATTTCTTGAATAATATCTAAATGTGTATTATTTGATAAAATTCTTGGTATCATAGTTGAAATAATATAGTCGGAGTTAAAAAAGATAATATCAAAAAGTATCCCAACTATACCTATTATAATGCCAATAATGTATCTAGCATTTGATGTGTTTTGTGTATTAACTAATTTTTTATTCTCCATAAGCTAGTCCTCCCTCACTGTGCTTTATATAATATATCGCTAAATAATTTTCAAAACCACTTAAGATGTATAAAGTATTGCCTCTATAGAAAACTGTTTGTCATTGTTGTAAATTTCTAAATAGCCACGATATTTATTTTCTATTGTTTTATATGGTCTAAAATTAATCGAAGTAAAGACTTTTTTTCTTTACGTGCTCGATTCGCTATTTTTGTCATTATATATCTTATGATTTTAAATTTCAAGATTATAAAATTTATACTATGTATCTCTTGAATATAAAAAGATTCTTGCATGTTTTGAGGAAGGAGTGATAGTATTCCAAGAATTATTGTAAAAACAAACTATATGAAAAGCAAAACTCACAAAGAATATTATGTAAAATATATTGCGACACGTGATGGTGTAGAAAAGATGCAAATGAGTCATGGAGATAAACCAGCAACCCCAAAACAGAGAGAACTGATAAAGCATTTATTGGATGATTATCCAGATACTAAAGCTATCTTTGAATATGATGATTATAAGAAAGAATTCAACAGAGAAAATGCAAGTGAGTTGATTTCTGCTATCGTGGATCAAAATATTCATGATGTCGCAACAAAAGAAAACTATGTAGATTACATTGCAAATCGTCCTCATGTAGAAAGACTAGGCGAGCATGGTTTGTTCAGTGATACAGGAAAGAGTATCGTATTAATTGATGTGGTTGAAGAAGTAGGAAAACACGAAGGCAATGTGTGGACACATATTATATCTTTAAAGCGTGAAGATGCGATAAGATTGGGCTTTGATTATGCCATTGGTTGGATGAATTTGTGCCGTGCAAAAAGAAACGAATTAGCTGAAGCAATGAGAATCTCACCAAATAATCTGAGATGGTATGCAGCATTTCACAATGAAGGTCATCATCCTCACATACATATGATTGCATACTCCATTGATCCAAGAGAAGGCTATGTTACTCAAGAAGGAATTGCTAAAATCAGACATATGTTTGCAAGTGATATTTTTCATCAGGACTTGATTCAAATCTATGAAGGACAAACTGAAACAAGAGATGAATTAAAAAAATATAGTAAAGATATCATTAGTAAGCTTCTTAATGAAATTAATGACAAACGGTTTTATGATAATCAAATTATATTTAATAAAATATGGAAGTTAAAGGAATCATTAGATAACTATCATGGAAGATTGATGTTTGCATATCTTCCAGCAGGTATAAAACAAATCGTTAATGAGATCGTAGATGAACTAGAAAAAGATAGTAGAATCCAACAACTCTATGATCAATGGAAATTATATAAACAAGATGTTCATCAAACGTATGCAAAATCAATTGTTGAAGAATTACCTTTGCATCAACAAAAAGAGTTTAACAGTATTCGCAACATGATCATTAAAGAAGTCAGTGATTGTAATCTATCTCAGAGAAATAATGATGTGGATGAATCACAAATGGATATCTCTGTAGACAATATAGTAGTTGACTACGCAATACCAGAATGCGAAGCCTTAGTAGAAAATACAAAAGAAGTTCATAGCAAACAGTATCATATGAAATGGAGCGACAACTACAAAGCAGGTGTTGCTTTTTTTTATGGTAATGAGGTAGTTGAGCAAAATATGGAAGAAGCAGAGTCACTATTTAAAAGTGAATGTGTAAATGGGAATATTCTTGCGATGGAGATGATGGGCAAACTGTTGGAACTAGAAGAGAGGGAGGGAGAAATTGATGACTATTATAAAAACGCATTGGAAGGAGCATTGGAAATAGTAAAAACCGATGAATCTGATTTTACACAAAACTACCTTCATTATAAGATTGGCAGATTCTATTTTTATGGAAAAGGTTGTGAACAAGATTATGAACAGGCATTAACTGAATTTGAAATGAGTCATAGTCAATACGCTATGTATTCATTAGGAACAATGTATCAACGTGGTTTAGGCGTAGAACAATCTGATAAAAAAGCATATCAGTATTTTTTACAATCAGCGCAAAAAGGAAATGCCTTTGCAAACTATGAAGTAGGACATTATCTTGAACAAGGTATCGCAACATCCAAAAATATTGAAGAAGCTAATACCTATTATAAAAAAGCCTATCATTCGTTTTTAAGCATGTTGAAAAAACAAAAAGATGATCATTTATTATATCGAGTAGGAATGATGACATATTATGGTAAAGGCACAGAAGCAAATCATGAATTAGCAAAGTCCTATCTTAAAGATTCACTTGCTTTCCATAATGAACATGCAAAGCGATTGCTTGCACGTATTTATTTGGAAGAGGATGACTTCTCACATATTGCAGATGCGATAGAGTGGTTGAAGGAAGCAGATGATCCTAGTTCCTGGTATATCCTTGCTAAAGAATATCAAAAAGGAATCCATGTTGAATATGATATAAAACGGGCAATTTTATATTATACGAAATGTGCCAAGGAGAATAATTCCTTTGCAATGTATCAGCTAGCTAAAATATATTTAAGTGAAGAATATATGAATGTTACAAAAGCATTAGATTTTCTACACACTGCAGCCAATCTAGGAAATGAGTATGCACAAGTAAAATTAGGTAGTGTGTATATGAAAGGTGAATTGCTGGATAAAGATGTAGATAAAGCACTCTTCTATCTTAAAAAATCAGAAGAACAGAATAATATGTTTGCTCAATATCAATTAGGCAAACTTTTTTTATTTGGAATTGATGTCGAAGAAGATAAAGAAAAAGCTATTGAGTACTTGATGAAGTCTGCAAACCAAGGAAATGAATATGCCATGTATCTGTTGGAACATATGAATGATCCGTATTATCAACAACCATTGTCTTTATTAGCATCACGCATGTTTCACCACATCAGTAAAATATTTGAAAATCAATTGCCTCACAACAATCATGTTCTAGGTGGAGTGGATAGAAAACTAGCGCAGAAATTAAGACAAAAGAAAGTTGCACAAGGTCATAATCCAAAAGACCATGAACTCAATGTCAAATAGGAGAGGATAAGATGAAAAAGAGAAAATATGATATTAAAGAAGTTCAAAGATTGATTCACACAAAAGCAAAAGTAAATACAATTCATAACACTGCTATAAAGCGTAAAATTAATAAAAGAAAGAGATAAAGGAGAAGAAAAAATGGCAGAATATAGAAAGTTTTCAGAAGAACAAAAAGCTTTAGCGAATAGTATCAACTTAGTTGATTACTTGAGGAATCAAGGAGAGACATTAATAAAATCAGGAAGAGAGTTTCGATGGCAACGATACACCAGTGTCACTATCAAAGATAATCATTGGTATAAACATAAAACACAAGAAGGGGGATACCCTATTAAATTTTTAGAGGAGTTCTATGGCATGAAGTATGTAGATGCGATGGAACTCCTTTTGTCATATGCAAATGATACAGGCATCAGTATCAATTATGAAACTAAAGAAGAACCAAAAAAGGAATTTGTATTACCAGAGCATTGTGAAACAATGAAACGAATGTATGCCTATCTTCTTAAAACAAGGTATATTGATAAAGATGTACTGAATGAATTTGTAAAGAATGGTCTAATTTATGAAGACAAGCAATATCATAACGTTGTATTTGTAGGTGAGGATAGTGATGGTATCGCTCGACATGCTCATAAGAAGAGTACATATGCATCTAAAGAAGGAGTGAGTTATCGTGGAAATGTCGAGGGCTCGGATCCTAGATATAGTTTTCACTATAAGGGAATCTCTTCAACTTTATTGGTATTTGAGGCACCTATTGACATGCTATCGTATATTTCAATCTATAAAGATAATTGGCAACAACATAGCTATCTTGCATTGTGTGGGTTAGGTATGCAAGCCATAGAAGAAATGCTTGAAGAAAATCCAAACATTAATTTTGTCATTGTAGGAACAGATCATGACGTTGCAGGAATAGAGGGGGCTGAACGTATTCAAGATTATATTGACACTTTAGCAAATGTTGATATGGCACGTGCAGAACCTATATACAAGGATTTTAACGAAGATCGAAAAGCGCAGTTAGGATTTCCAGCGATTATCGGAGAAGATAATCCCAATATAGGAATTTTGCAAGAAGTTATCGATGAATTAAAACGTGATTTAACAGTTGAAGATTATACACAAATGGATCATAAGCAACTCTCTAAAGCATTTGCAGATATGTACTATGGACTAAATTATGATGGGATCAATGATTATCTTAAAATTAAAGAAGACTTTATGAAGATTACAAAGTGTGCTTTAAATTTAGCAAACTATCATTTATTTCCAGACAGAAGCAATCCCATTCAATTTATGGGTGCAGATAATTTAATCGATTCTTATCGTTCCTATAAAGATCGCGGCAGTTTTGCAAAACGTATTGAACGAGTGAAAACAGGTTTTCAAGAAATAAAAAAACTCATGGATACAAACGCTAAAAAAGTAGAAGTAGGGAAAGCCTATGAAAAACTAGCCATGGAGAGTGCAACTGTTATGAAATACTGTAATCATGAAATGCAACAACAGATGGAACATGAATGTAGAAATCCAATTGAAAAACCACGTGCAGCAATTATTGGAGCAAATGGTAATATATTTAACTTAATGGGGATTGCAACAAAAGCATTAAAAGAAAACGGATTAGAGCATGAAGCAACTGCCATGTTTGATAGAATTACGAATAGTGGGAGTTACGAAGAAGCTTTGCAAATTATCAACGAGTATGTTGAACCTATTGAGGTGGAGCAACAAGCAGAAAGTATAAGATTAAATATGTTATGAATATAAAGAGACGAAGAGTAAGTAGGATATGCATAAAAGTATTACTATATTAGTAAAAACAAATGTGTGCTAGAATAAGGAAATAAAGGGGTCTTTTAGTAGACAGGAGGAGAAAGAAAATGAATACAAAATACACATTTAAAGAATACCAAGAGGATATAAAGCTGTATGAAGAGACAAGTCCTTTTGAGAGTTCTTATCAAAGGGTCATAGAAAATACATTAGGGGATATAGTTCGCTATTTAAAACTTGAATTGATTATCTCGGATAAGTTTAGTAAAAATGGGACGGGTTACCATGATGTTACAGGTTATAAAAAAATAGGAACTGCTAGTCCTGATTTGATGGTTACAAAAGGATTTCTATATCACAATAAAAAAGATGCTATCGAAAATAAAACCATTTACTATGCGTATGTGGAGGTGAAAAAACCTGGTACGATTACATTTGCTGAACATGAAGGAAAAAAAGATATGAACTATACTGATCATGATAGAAATCAACTTCAAACATATCTTTCACATCCAAATGGCAAAAAAGTTATTTTTACTGATGGGTATACCTGGGTTTTCTATGATGGCAAATTTGAAGACCCTAAGATTATACCGTTAAAGGAAAACGGAGTTTGGAATGATGACGGAAGACAGTGGGAAAAATTACTTAAGTTATTAGCTTTCTTTATAAGTGTTCCATAAATTAGAATCATAAAAAGAAATAGTAGACAAAGAACAGTTGGTTATTAAAAATCAGCTGTTTTTTTTATTTGTAAGAAGGGAGAAATAATGGATGCAAAAATAGTATTTATGATAACAGGTTGCTTGTTTTTTTGTTTGATTGGAATGGCTGTATATTTAGGTAATAACTATAATCTTGATCACATCAAATCTAAGACAGTAGGCGATGGACAACATGGAACAGCTCGTTTTGCAAGTGCAAAGGAAGTCAAACAATCATATAGCACTATAAAGTATCAGCCAAAAAAATGGAGAGAAGGGAAATGCCTGCCTAAGACTCAAGGCGTTATTGTAGGTATGAAGAAAACCACAAAAGGTCTTTATGCCTATGTGGATAATCAAGATATTCATTTAATGATGATTGGTGCAGCAGGGGTTGGAAAGACAGCAAACTTCCTGTATCCTAATTTAGAGTTTGCTTGTGCATCAGGAGTAAGTTTTATAAGCACTGATACAAAGGGAGATTTATATAGAAATTATGGAGGAATCGCTAAAGAATATTATGGTTATAACATATCTGTCATTGATTTGCGAAATCCTATGATGTCTGATGGCAATAATATGTTACAGCTAGTAAATAAATATATGGATTTATATAAACAGGATAGAAGTCATTTAGCACACAAAGCAAAAACCGAAAAGTATGCTAAGATTATTGCCAAAACAATTGTATTTAGTGATGGAGAGAATACTGGTGGATATGGGCAGAACTCTTTTTTTTATGACTCAGCAGAAGGTTTGCTCACCTCTGTTATTTTATTGATTGCTGAATTTTGCCCAGCGAATCAAAGGCATATTGTAAGTGTGTTTAAATTGGTTCAAGATTTACTTCAACCCTCACCAGTGAAGGGAAAAACAAGATTTCAATTACTTGTTGATCAGTTACCAGACACCCATAAAGCAAAGTGGTTTGCAGGTGCTGCTTTAAACACAGGAGAGCAAGCGATGCAATCTGTTCTATCTACCGTCTTATCAAGACTAAATGCTTTTATTGACTCAGAAATCGAACAAATACTATGTTTTGAAACAGCAGTTGATATAGAAAAGTTTTGTTCTCAGAAATCAGCAATCTTCTTAGTCATGCCAGAAGAAGATGCTACTAAACACTTTTTGATTTCTTTATTTATTCAACAGTACTATAGAGAAATGTTAGCATACGCAGATACGTGCGAGGGGCGTCTCCCTAACAAGGTTATGATGTTTTTAGATGAGATAGGTACGATACCTAAAATACAAAGTGCTGAAATGATGTTTAGTGCATCTCGTTCTAGAAATATAACAATTGTCCCAATCATTCAATCTTTAGCGCAGTTAGAAAAGAACTATGGTAAAGAGGGTGCTTCCATCATTCAAGACAATTGTCAGGATACATTGTTTGGAGGATTTGCCCCTACCAGCGAAACAGCTAAAGTATTAAGTGAGAATCTAGGATTCCAAACTGTTATGAGTGGATCAGTAAGTAAAGGTAAGAGTGATCCCTCTCAATCGTTACAAATGATTCAACGTCCTTTATTAACCACTGACGAACTTAAATCTATGCCAAAAGGGAATTTTATTTTAATGAAAACAGGAACAAATCCCATGAAAACAAAATTAGAGTTATTTAAGAAATGGGGAATAAAGCTAAACAAAAACTATTGTGTTCCTCCACGTTATGAACAAACTGTATCGTATGCGAATTCATATGCACTTGAGGAATCAATTAAAAGAGAGTACACCATCAATGATCCAATGCGAATAGATATTAACGTATTAAATTCCATCAAAGAAAAAACGGGGAAAGGAAGTGTAAAAGTTGAATAAAGACTATCTTCATTTTTATCAAAAGATATGTGCCTCAAATTTACCAGCTAGCGCAATAAACGTGTATAAAGCAATATTACGATATGCAGATTATACAAATTGGTCATGTTATCCATCTGTAAGGACAATTGCAAGAGATACGAATTTATCAGAAAGGACAGTACGAAGGCAACTGTCCATTTTGGTAGAAAGTGGTTATTTGTTAAGAATACCTCGAAGAAGAGAAAATAATGGACACACTAGCAATATGTATTTTTTTAATTAATTGTATGATTGGGATCAGTTTCGATGTATGCTGTCAGTAGCCTACTGCCATGTTGACATATCTGTAACTAGTTACTTAACAAATATCATTACAGAAGAGTGTACTAATATGGGAAAATTTGGAAGTAGAAGTAATGCTATGAAATGGTATAATTATACTTAATATACAACATATGGAAAAAGAGGGTGCGATATGAACAATTATATTTTAAATCAAAAAAAGATTTCAAAATTTGAAGATTATTTATATTTGGAAGAAAGAAGTCAGGCAACAATTCAAAAGTATGTACGGGATGTAGTTAAGTATTATGAGTTTTTAGATGGAGACAAGTTAATGAGTAAAGAATCATTAATTGCATATAAAAACGATTTATTACAAAAATATAAAGTTAGAAGTGTTAATAGTATGTTGACATCATTGAATTCATTTCTAATGTATCAAAAATTAAACGAGCTAAAAATGAAACTTTGTAAAGTACAAAAGAAAATCTTCTATGAAGAAGAAAAAGAATTAACAAAAGAAGAGTACAAAAGATTATTAGAAGCAGCGTTAAAAGAAAAGAACAAACAATTGTATATGTTATTACAAACAATCTGTGGAACAGGGATTCGTGTGTCAGAACATAAATTCATAACAGTTGAATGTTTAAGGACTGGACGGGTTGTCATTAATAACAAGGGAAAAGAAAGAGTTATCTTTATAACAAAGAAATTAAGAAGATTGTTGATTGATTATTGTAATAAATCAGGAATCATTAGTGGGACTATCTTTATTACAAAAAAAGGGGAACCATTAGATCGTTCTAATATATGGCGTAAAATGAAAAACCTTTGCGAAGAAGCAAAGGTTGATAGAGAAAAAGTATTTCCACATAATCTGAGACATTTATTTGCACTTACCTACTATAGATTACAAAAGGACATTATTCGATTGGCAGATATATTAGGACACACAAACATTGAAACAACAAGAATTTATACTATGACGTCTTGTAACGAATGTGAAAAAACGCTAGCAAAAATGAATCTTGTTGGGCTTTTGTGTTGATAAAAAAAACAACATAATGAATAATATGTTGTAAAGTTAAAATTGTTGCTATTGCTCCTCTATAATCTAACACAAAATGTAGGTAAAATCTACATTTTTTTCCATTTTACTTTAAAAAATTACAAAATTTATATATAAGACTATTGTAAAAATTATAATATTTATTAAAAAAGTAGTCAGTTTACATACCTAAAAACCACGTTAAAAGGCGATAAAATCAATCGCTTTTTTTGTTTTACAACATATTATTCATTATGTTGTAAAAATACTGGGAACAAAAATATCTCATTTTTTGTAATTACTAAATAAATTAAAAAAGCAAAAAATGATATTGATTTAATTTCAATTAATCGTAAGAACCAAACCTAACTAGGTATGGTTTCTATCAGTTGGAAAACATTATACAAAGGTTGTGAGAGTGAGGATATATGCAATTAAACGTAACTACAGATTATGCAATACGAATTATACTTTGTTTGGCGTCTTATTCAGTACCAGTATCCTCCACAACTCTTTCTAAGAAGATGGGCATACCACAAAGTTATGTACTAAAGATTGCCAAAAAATTAGAAAAGGCAGGACTAATAAAAACACATATTGGTACATATGGTGGGTATTCACTTACAAAAGACACAAAAGAAATCAATTTATTTGAGGTAGTCAACATCATGGAAAGCACATCGAAAATCAATCGTTGTATGGAAGATGATCATTATTGTAGTCGTTTTGCAACAGAAACATGTCCCGTTAGAAAGTTCTATTGTCAGTTGCAAGAAGAGATTAAAGAGAAATTAGTCTCTTTAACTATAGATAGTTTGTTAGAGGATAGCTAGTATATAACGGAATATTTGTTATGAATTTTGATAAAGGAAGGGTTGATTGTAATGAGAACAGTTGAAAAGAAAAATAGTGCATTAAAAAAAACACGATATAAAGCATTAATGGGGTTGGTAGTAGTTTCGTTATTGATTTCTTGCTTGATGCTACAAGATATAAACAATACAGTATTAGCAAAGGATGAAGATACAGTAGAAGTGAAAAAGCCGCCTATTGATATTGTCACCATAAATCCTGGAGCAAAAATATACTTAGGTGGTCAGCCTTCTACATACGTAAGTTATAATACGCTTTTATCTGATAAGGTTTCTTCAAGTGTTGTAGGTGATGCAAACAGCATAAAAGCTGAAGAAAATAATATTTGGAATAGCTATTATGGCGTTGATAATTCTGTTTCTTTAGGGTTGTTACAACCATCTGGAGTACCTAGTTTGGAAGAAATAGCTAATTGGGGCTCATATCTTCCACTAGTAGACACGAGTTATTGGTTATCAAACACAAACGACGAATTTAAAATTACTGGTGGTTTTAACGATGATGCGCATAAACCAGATTCTGAAAAAAAAGAGGTGAGTATACCTTTGAGAGGGTTTGCAAACAAAGACAACTCTTTAGAAAATAAGGAAATAGTCATAAGTGGGAAACATGAAAATGGAGCGTGGTTTGACAAAAAGAAGTACAATCTAGGTCATTTTAAAAACACAAATAGTTCTGAAATTATATTCGAAGAACATACTCTTCCTAGTGGATATTATAGAGATGTTCTAGGACCTGATAAGCTATTATTTGGAACTACGAAACTACAAAATACTCTTTTGGAATATGGAAACAAGAACACTTTTGATAAAGCAGGACTTAAAACTCTTCACGTTTTTAGTACACCTGACTGCAAACCAGAAGAGGAAGTCTTTATTGAATATACGCAGAAGAATACGATGCCTAGTCTAGCGACTGCTATCACTTATAATAAAGAAGATGGAACGTTTGATTTTAATCATCCAAAAGATTCAGTGATAAAACAGGGGTCTATGCTAGCATTGCTATATTTTGAACAAGATATGTATATTGGAAGTGAGCAAAACACACCAGATGGAATAACTTTAAGAGAGGGTATATATAAAACTAGCATTTTAGATTCAAATAAAAAAAGTGGAATTGAAAAGTTTACAGGAACAATCAATAATGGAGTGGGTATGGTTGATTTAAGATACCCTGTTAATTATGGTACAGTAGCAGGAAAATATATACCTATTAGCAACCAAAAACTAATAACTGATGAACCAGTTTACGTTTTATATAGCATTGCTGAAACAGATATAAAAGTAGTTGATACTCCTAATCAATCTTTCAAGCTGACAGTTGATTCTGGTTTTCGCTATATAGAAGATAATTATGTTCTTGCTAAAACAATACTTCCAGTAGAAAGGAATAGTGTTCGTCCTAAAATGACATTAGATACTAGCAAGATTGTGTTTGCAAGAGCAAGTAATTCAGGCATGGATATTATAGCCAATCCTACTCTTGGTGCTATGCCATCTACAACGTTGGAAAATGGCAGTAGTTCAAAGTTGGTTGTAAAAGATGATTCTCTAGCGGTAGTGGGGATTGACAATATGAATACGCCAACAGCAGTTGGAGGGCAGATAAATTATAGTGGTGGCGACGAGATAACAATTACACCAGGGACAACCCAAATTAAAATTTCTGTTACAACAAATGGAGGAACAGGAACTAAGGTAAGTGCGGTTTCTACAAATACATCAGGAGTATCTAAATATGGTATTGTCGGTAATGTAAATGATGGTATGAGTGAGATTACTATTAATCTTGCTGATCTAATGGATACCAGTGAATTAACTGGTAAAGGTGCAGGAAAGACAATTACTTTATACAATGAGCGACTAAATAAACCAGGATTTAGTGACACAATTAGCTCTACTGGGAAAGATATTACTATTAAGGTAGCTAACCCACAAACTATTGATTTTACTGAGGGTACAAAAAATGCTTTGTCTACAACAACTTATGCATATGGAACCGAATTTGAGGTAAGTGCAGTTGTTAAAGAGAAAGGGCAGGTTGATTTAATAGATACAACAACACCTATAACATTTACAGTAAATACTGATTATTTAGAACAAGTCTCTACTCGTTGGGATCCAGATACATTTACACAAACAGCAAGGTTTAAAGTAGTCAAACCACAAAATAGTGGTACTGACGATGACTTGAAAATAAAAATCAATAGAGCGGCAACGGGTAATAATGATGCTGCACTTGAAGTTATATCTAGTAAGGTAAAGACAGAGAAAAGAAAGATTGACTTAAAGATTGATTCGAGTGTTTTTGTTGCTAATAAAGGCAAAGATAGACTTTCTTTAACAGTAGGAAATACAATGCCAGATATAACTAAAAAGTATAAAGTTTATGAGACTGGTAGCACAACTGAAGATACAGTAGCCATTGCAGATCAAAGTAAAGATAGAATTCCATATTCCATTTCAACTATACACTGGCTTGGAAATTATGTAGGTGATGCCCTTAATGGTGTTTCTAAAGATGTAATACCTGTTGAAAATGGCAAAGTGTTACAGAGTGCAAACGGAAATATCTGGAAAGCGAATATAACAAAAGGTACAAATACAGAGAAAAACACATGGTTTGAAGATCGCTATACGGTTGTTAGTAATAGTCCAACAGATGCAATTATCGACGTGTATGATGTGACAGGAAATATACTAACAAGTAGTAATGATATTCTATATGCAAACAATATTGCGATGTCCTTGTCGGACTATAACGAAAAGGTTTTTAACCTTAATGGAAATTTTAAAAAACAAGCACTTGTGGACGAAACAAAACTTAAAATAACAAATAACCTTTCCCCATACAAACAGATAGCACTAAATTTAGATGATGCGCTTATTAGAGTTATGTACCCTGAGTCTCATGCAGGGGAATATAAAGTAAAGCATACACTCAATAATAATTCAGAATTAGAGTCAAACCTTGTAGTTGTGGACAATTTGGTAAGAGATACAACAACTGGAGAAGAGTTGAGAGCAAATACACATATACACGAAAAGGGTAACAAATGGGTAGGTAGTTTTCAGAGTAGTTGGTTTGGAGATGGTTGGGATAGATTAGCCAGAATAGAATATTATGACTTAAAAACAGGAGCTGAAAGCGAGATAGCAGATCAAATGAAAGGATATAAGTTTGGAAATATAGAAGCGTGGAAGGAGTTAGGTGAAACCACACTTACTATCGAAACATTGAAGGGTACTAAATTATCATTTAAAATCATTGTTAGAGATCATGCAATTATAACAGACGATATAAATGTCTCTGCAAATGATCTTCAATTAACTGTAGAAGAAGCAACACTTTTAGCTGGATACATAAAAGATAAGACTCCTTCTGAAATAGTTTCGATATTGACACCAGCCGATAATTTACAAGAAGGAAATCCAGGTTATGAATATTCCAAATATAAAGTTTATCCATATGCAACTAATATTAAGACTGGAAATAGAGTTGAAATATCTAGTATAAAAGGTCTCCCAGAAATAGCATCAGGAAAAACAGCTGTAGAAACTGGAGTGTATGAAGTTACATACACAACGGTTTCAGGCGAAATAGTCAAGACTAAGATTACTGTATATGCACAAGATCCAACAGCTTTTATTAAAATTCCAAAGACAATAAATCTTAAAAAAAGTAATGATGGTCAATTTGAGGCAACACAAAATGCTGAAGTATCACTCATACCTAGCAGTGCAGGTAAGGATGAAATACTAGGTAAACTTAATAAAAATATTGAGGTAAAAACTACATCGGATATTACAATTGCAGGAACATCAACTGAGAATACATTAACACAAATGAAAGTAGATGTTTATATAGGAAGTGTTAAATACGATGTTAATAATGCGCTTGCACTATTAAATTTAGAAAATAGACAACAAACTTTTGCTCTAAAGATAGACAAAGGGAAAGAGTATCCAAAAGACCGATACACGGGGTCAATGGTTTTTAAAGTTAAATATGTAGATAAAAGTACAGCAGGTAGTTAATGTATGAAACAAAATTTGAAAAGAGAAATAGAAGGAGTAGGAAAATGTACAAAAAAACAAAATATTTAATAGTGTGTACAGCATTGGTAACTTCTCTATCCATACATTGCTACCCAATACATGCAGCAGAAGGATCGAGAACAACGGTTGTTTCAGCAAGTTTTACGGATGAAGATTTATTTAAATTAGAAGTACATGTAAGTAAAGGTGGTAAAGCATTGAAGGGAAGTAGTGTTATTGAAGAAGGTGTTGTTACATATCAATTGCCTTTAGATGCAGACCCATCATTTACTCTAGTTCCTAATAAAGGATACAGGTTAAAAAGTGTCATCTTTGAAAGACCTGAATTCAAGGATTCCATAGATATTACAAACCAAATGATTGACTCGGTGATTGAAATAGATATAGAAAGTACCGAAATGCGTTTGTTTATTGAATTTGAATATATAGGAATAGAGCCTGAGGAACCAGAAAAACCAGTAGAACCAGAAAAACCGGTAGAACCAGAAAAACCAGTGGATCCTGAAAAGCCATTGGAATCAGAAAAACCAATTGAAAAACCAAATGAAGATAAACCTAGTGTTGAGGTTAACAAACCAAGTCATTCAATTCAAACAGGTGACCAAACGGATGCGAGGTTCTATACCACTCTTCTTACCTTTGCATGGTTAATATTGATTTTGGTGAAGAAGAAAAGAAAAGAAGAGGAAGAAGAAAACAAAAGTATATAACATGCGTAATGCATTAGTTATAGAAGTGTGGGAGCACTTTAAATATCTGAAATCAAAACTTTCATAAGGAGGAAAATGAAAATGAAAAAATTGAAAGTATTTTTAACAGGAGCTATGGCATTTGCGATGATGATGCCTATGGCTCTAACAGGAGTGAGTGCTAAGGAGTCTGATCCAACCAGTACAGACTATGAGAGTTCAGCTGAGGTAAACTATGATACAAGAAATGTAATTCCAGATCCAGATAATCCTACTGATCCAGATTGGGGAGTACAGATTCCTGAATCAGTTAAGTTAACTAAAGATACAAAAGCGGAAGCAAGTGGTGTTGATGTATCTGTATCGTTGGTAGCGATAAATGGTGGAACCATTACAAAAGATCCAGTTGATGTCTATGTAAGATCTGCTAATGGATACCAATTGGATAGTGGTGTTGCTACTAATAGAAAAGTAGCTTACGCAGTAAAATATGAGACAGTTGCCGAATTGAATACAACTACTAATGGAAAAAATTTTATGAAAATTGCAACTTTAAAAGATTCAGATACACCAGCTGATGTTAAATTAACTGAAAAGGGAAAAGCATATTTATTAGGTACAGCAACTAAAACTACTGCATACAAAGATACACTTGTATATGTAGTTACAACAAATGGGACTACTCCTACAAACCCCTAGTAACTAACAAAACTTAGTAATTATAAAAATGAATAGACAAGAAGAGAGGAGATATACATATGGAATTAATATATGAAAGTAAAAGCAATTATGATAAGAAAATAAAAATTCGAGGATCTTCTTGTCCTTTTTATAGTAAGAAGGCAATGAAAAAAATTCATCCACAAGGTGATTTCATCATTGCTGGAAGTGTAGGAAAAGGTTTAAAGAAAAAAATAGGGGAATTACATTATCGTAATAAGACCATTGATTATTATGCAAATAACTATTCAAGAGTAAGATTCAAACTTCGAGGTTATATTGCAGTAAATGAAAATCGCTATATTGAAGTTGTACAGCCAAAAGGGATTCAACGATTGATACTGTTATTGAGCATACTACTCTTATTATTAATTCCCCTTATTTATGTTTTACAAGGATCAGATATTGATCCGTCAGCAAAAAATTATGTTCCATCAAACGGAGAAGAAATAAAAACAGATCCTGACCATATCGCTTTACCAAGTTATGAAAAGCTCATAATGAAAGCAGGAACAGATACCGCTTATGTAGCTTTGTATAACCCTTCGCAAAATCCATGTTATTTCAAATTTACAATCTATTTACGAGATAGTGAAGCGAAAATATTTGAAAGTAAAATGATACCGCCAGGGCAAGCAGTAACTGAAATAAAGTTTGATAAAAACTTCAACGAGGGTGTGTATCCAATAAGTATAAAAATTGATGCATTCTCACTTGAAAAAAAAGAAGTGTTGAATGGTGGATTGATTGAAAGCCGTATTGTAGCGATGGAATAAATATAGAAAGTGTTTTCACTTTCTTGTGAAAGTATAACAAAAATCTATAGTGTTATATTTTCATGAGAAAGGTAGGAGAATAGGTGAATATGGAAAAGAAGTATGTGGATAAAAACAAGAAAATAAAAGGGATAGGGGAAGTCGCATATTCTTCTAAGAAGAAATTCAAAGAGCGTTATCCAATGGAAAATGTTGGGTATCAAGTATTAGGATTTATTGGTGACGGGGTAGCAGAAGTTATAGGGCAATGGGAATATAACAGTGAAACATATGCATATTATGCATTTAAGAAAAAACTATATTTTTATGAAATTATTGGGTACGTTGAGGTTGAAGAAGATGCATATATTGCAATTATACAAAGGAAAGTAGTAAAGAAATTATTACCGTTTCTGTTTCTGCTAGCCATTCTTATATCTATACTGTGGTATATGATGATGCCTAAAGGACCTGATTTAGAAGGCGGTATGGATAAGTATGAGCCTAGTACAAGTGTAAAGGCCAATACAGAATCGACAGGGATTCTTCTTCCAGGTTATAAGGATATAAATATGGAAGCGAATACAGATACAGCCTATGTAGCCTTGTATAATCCAGAGAATAACCCATGTTACTTTAAATTTAAGATAACACTACAGGAAACAGGAGAGGTCATTTATCAAAGTAAAATGATACCGCCAGGGTATGCAGTAAAAAGTGTTCAATTTGATCGTAAATTTAAAACAGGAATATATCCAATTACCATTTATATTGAAACAAATTCGTTAGAAGATTATACAGAAACAATGAATGGTGGAGAGTTACCCACTAGAATTGTAGCTATTGAAAAATAAAATTTTAAGGAACAATCGATATCGAAGTATAAATGATGGAGTAAAGATAAATGAAAAAGTGTTGTTATAGGAAAATCGCATTAGTAACTGGCTGTGTATTCATTGCCCTAGCATTTGTAATGGGAATAGGGGGTATAGTGATAGGATTTACTGAATCCTCTCATATGGAATATTTAGTTTTTGGTAACAGTTGGATGGGCAATAGTTCAGTCCCATTTGCAGCAATCCATAACAAATTACTCTGTTATGGAGGAGGGACACTATTTCTATTTAGTGGTGTTTATCTCATATTTAAAGTTCGCCAAAACATGATGAGATATATCCTCTTTGATGAAAATAAAGTGATCTTTGTTTTTTCAAAATATATACAGTATGAATACAGGTGGAGAGATATAAGCCCTGAACATATCGAAATGAAATGGGTAAGTAGCAAGTATGTTAATACACAGATTATAGAGTTTAACATCCCTAGTTTAGAAAGTGAGTTTTTAATACCAAGTCAATATAAAAACTTCAAAGAGCTTAAAGCACTTGTAAAAAAGCGAATCTTTTCATCTATGAATGAGCAACTATGGTGACGTTTATGGATGCAACGTAAAGTTTTATACAATACCATAAATGGAAAGGAAAATAGAGTGATAGGATGATAAAGAGGGTACTAGGTGGGTTGCTTTGTGTAGGGATACTGATAGGATTCCATTTCTTTTTTCAAGCGAATAATGTAGATGTCAAAATCACAATGAACGATAAAGAATATACAATGCTTGAAACGACACTGGATGAATTTATGAAAGATGGCTATAGCCTAGCGGAAATTACTTACACAGATAAAGGGGTAGAACTGAATAGATACAATGGAAGATATTTAGAGGGAAGAACTATCTATCATTATGGAGTGCCATTACGTCTAAAAGGAGCATCTAAACAATCAAATGCATCTATTATTGCGAATTTATTCAATCCAAAAGAAGAGGGCGTGGAATTAAAGGAGGGTGTGATTACTAGTTTAACATGTGATATGAAGCTATTAAAAGAAGACGTACGTATTGAAGTTGCAGGGTTACAGATAGAATCACAAAATAGGAAAGAGTTATTAGGATGGATGGATGAAAATTTAAAAGGATTTAAAAAAGATGAAGGAACCAAACCGAGTGTTTTCCATTATCAAAGAGATTTATCATCATACACCTTTGTATTTGACGAAAATGACATCATAAAAAGAGTCATTGCAAGTAAATACCCAAGCTATGACTATGATGCCAATTAAGAAAAAATAAACAGCGTAAATAGTGTAATTTGATTTTACATTACAACAGAGAACAAAAAAATAAAGTATGTATTAAAATACTCGAAATTAGAGGAGAAAAAAGATGAAAAAAATAGTAGCAGTGTTAATGTTTGTAGCATTATTAGCAGGATGTACAGGTAGTAAAGAAACGACATTTGTTGGTAAAGGAAACGCAAATGGGATAACATGTGAAGTTGAATTTGTAGGTAACGGTGATAAAGTGTCAAAAGTAAAAGAAGTAATTGATATGGATTTAAAAACACTTGGTCTAACGCAAGAACAAGCAAAAGCAACGATGGAACCAGCTACAAAAAAGAACAATGCAATAGAAGGTGTGAATATTAAACTTGAAACAACAGAAGAAAAAGTGATTGTGACTTCAGAATTAGATTGTAGTAAAGCAAATATTGATGAATTGAAGAAAGCAGGACTTGTAGATTCTACTAGTGATGCAAAGTATGTTAGTTTGAAAAAGTCAAAAGAGAACTACGAAAAGAAATTTGGAGTGGTGTTTGAAGAGAAGTAACTAAATATCAATTTATGAGGTTAATTGAGTATAAGTAGGATATAAAAAGTGATAATGTAAAAAATCGATTTTTAATTTAAAAGGATTCATTGGTTCAAAGGATAAAAATATGAAAGATTTTAAGTGTATAATCACCTATTTTACAAAAAGTTTAGTAGAAGCAAGTGCAATTAATAACTGTATCAAAGAGACAATGATATATAAAAAAGGAGTCATCTTATGTTTTCTGAAAAAACCATTAGTGTAGGAATTGATGGACAATATCCTACTTTATATGAAGCTTTCAAGCATCATAAAAAAGGAAGATTGCATATTATCCTTACAAGTGACGTGTTGGATGAAAAAGATATTTTCATTCCTTCTTCATTAATTAAATTACATATGACGACACATAAAAAAAGACCTGCTGGTTTCTACAAAAAACATATGACAATCCATTGCAATGGTGTTTCATGTGTATTAGAAAACATAGGAAAGAAAGACTCGGGTTTAGTAATTATAGGAACGGAAAGAAATACGAGAGCTGTATCTATCTTTCTAAATCGCTGTCATGTTGACTATGTTATTGGATCACATAACGTCGAAAATGTAAATGAGCTCCACATAGATATTGAAGAGAGCAAAATAAATATTATGACGGGTTTTTTAAATCACGAGTATTCTTTAACTTGCCAAACGATGGCAGTTGACATAAATAACGCAACAATGAATGTTCTACAAGCTATTAATGTAACAAGTAAGAATAAAGAGGCAGCGATAACATTAGGTACAGGTATTTTAAGAGTGAATTCTAGTGCAATCACTGAAATAACTGTATCGAAAGGAACTTGCATACATAACGAAAAGCTACCGATACAAGTAATGATTAATGGGGATTCTATTATCACTAAGGGAATCAGCTAAAAAAGAAGAGGGAGAATATGAAGAAAATAGTAGCAGTATTGATGATGGCAGCAGTTTTGATTGGGTGTGCTGGTGGTAAAGAAACAACATTAAAAGATAATGGAAGTGTAGACGGTAAAGAAACAACAATAATTGGTAAAGGAAATGCAAAAGGTTTAGATTATGAACTTGAGATAGTCAGTAATGGGGATAAAGTATTAAGAATAAAAAAAGTTATAACTTTGGATTTAAAATTACTAGGATTAACGGAGGATCAAGCGAAAGAATCAATGCAACGAGTAAGTGATGAAGATAGCGAAATGGAAGGTAAATCTACTAAAATTGAAACAACAGAAGAGAAAGCGAGCCTTACTACTGAGATAGACTATCGTAATGTTGCTAATGAGGAATTGAGAGGAACAGGATTGGTAGATTCAAAAGATGATGGTAAATATATCAGTTTGAAAAAAGTTAAAACTTATTATGAAGGATTATTTAATGTAACATTCATAGAGGAATAAATTTGTATAACTGACATAAGTGCTAACGCAACACACGTAAATAATGAAGAATTGTCAATACAATGGATGATTGATGAAGGTTCTATTATCACGAAGGGGGTTAATTAAAAAGAAGGGGGAGAATGGGAGGTACTTCTTATGATAAAAATCATTGAATCAAGCGATCTTGTTTGTCATTGGAGTGAAAAGGTAAAATCTATCCGAAGAAATTCACATAGGGATACTCTAAGTACAATAAAAATTTTAGATAACTATGGGATGTTAATCAACGCAAAAGGAACAGTGAGACTTCTGTACTTTGATTCATTTTTAAAAACACCTGTACTTATGGATGTTGATGAAGTATTAGAATTCATTGATGTGATGGCTACTAAAGAAAATAAGCGAATTGGATGCAATGAGCGTGTGGATATTCTTTTGAATATTATTTGTAAAATAGCAGGTTTAAATTTTATTAGTGATTTAAAGGCGTTTCCTGCAGATAGTTATATAGTTCGTTTTATAAATCGCAAAAAATATCATAACGAATGGAAATGCATTTTAGATTACCTTAAAGCGTAATGAAAGCAATAAAGTGAAAATATAGGCATTATTATTTGATTTATCTAGATGACTTGATCATCTAGATATGTGAGATAATTATCCGATTATCTCAACTACTTTTCTTACATCGATTTTTCATATTATTTAAAGGATGTACGCTGCAAAATACGTTCATAAAACATTCTCTTGAAGTAACAAAAAATGGGAAAGTAGTAGTATATCTTCCTCTCTATATCTTCCCTTTCGCACGGACTATGGGGAGGGGATATACAAATGTAAATAAAATAAATTCGATATTGTGATGAGTATCATAAACTGAAAAGAGAAAGGATATATATGGAATCAACATTATATGAAATACAGTATAAAGAAATAATGAAAAACTATCAAAAAGATAAAAGTGATTTAAAAAAAACGATTGATGACTTTAGAGAAATAATATCACTTTATAAAAAGGAATTTCCATACAGATATTTATCGCATTATCGGTTGGAAAAATTTTATAAGTTGATGAGAAGACTATGTTTAGTTCCCGACATTGATGTGTTTACGAATATTTCAAAAAATAACGAATTATATGATGCTGATGTGTTCTTTTTATTCTATACAAAAGAACAATCTGTAACAATCAAAATCCCTTTTGTCATTAATATCACTAAACTTAATGACTATCTAGAATCTAGAGAAGAAAAGAGAGTCATTTTTACAACAGCTCAATTGCAACAAATTATTAAACCAGAATGTTTTGAAGAATATGAAATGGATATGGCTATTAAAAAATTAGGAGGAGATTTATTGGAAACTGTGAAATCCAAGAACCATGTGATGGTAATGAAAGATGGAAAAGCCAATGATACCTTTTTGATTAATGGAACACATAGAACTATTGGTGCAATTAAAGATGGAGTCAAAGAGATCGAAGGGTATTATGTATCACCAGAAGTATGTAGTCATTTCGCTTTATCATCAGATTTTGAAGAGTTATATGGTGAGTTGCTTAAATTATATAGAAGAGTACATATTGGAAAAAATAAAACAAATAAGAAATAGAGTAAATGGATAGGAGAAAATACAATGGGGAAACCAAACTTCGTTGTATCAATAAAGGATACACAAAATGGAAGTTGGCAAGGCACGATATTCTGGGCTGAAGAGAAAAAGGAACTGTGTTTTCGAAGTTCCTTAGAACTATTACTATTGATGGAATCTATTATTAGATCAACTAAATAATATGAATATCTGATGAATCTACTCAATCCATTACAAAATATGCATACAAAAACAAATAACATTGAGTAGATTCATGAGTTAATCATAATTCAAAACAGAAGGGAGCGATATCGTATGCGTGAACGAATTACAAGGGAAGAGGCATACAATAAGATCATCAACATTCATATCGCATCTATGACAAGGCAACAAAGGATTGATTATTGTTTGCGATGGGTCGGTGTAAAGAAAGAAGAATTTGATTATCCAATGCTTGTGGAGAAGATGGAAGACATTTATGAAAATGAAAATACAGAAGGAAGAAAAATGCTCTATGGTCTGTTGGAATCGGCGGTGATATATAAACTATTAGGAACAACCAATGAATATCTAGATAAATTGCTAGAAAATCAATATGAAGTTATTGGTGAAATAGAAGAATTGGGGAAGTGTAAGTGTTGCTGTTATCTATCTTTTATTGATACTAGCGTAGAAGAGGTTTGTCCTATATGTGGGTGGTCTGACCAGTTGAGTGAACATGAGGAACTTCTCTTAGCAATCGCACAAGAGCGGTTTCACGAACGAGGTCATATCCTTCGGTGGTTGTCAAAGCAGGAAAGACAATTAAATAGTATGAAGTACTTGAGAATGGAAAGTGAGTAATTTGAATAAGGAGGAAATTTTATGTATCATTTTATAATTTTTTACAAGAAATATGAAGAGTGCCCAATGGCAACGACGATATCGATGGTAGCTAGTGCATCAATCTTTTTAGGGATTATATCTACACCATTATTTATCTTGACTATGCGTGATTCTAGTTGGTTATATGGAAATTTATATATTGGAATTATTCCTCTCGTATTTTTTGTGTTAGGAATATTAGGTAAGATATATGCCCCCAAATGTGCGCATAAGATCATGGTCAAACGAATCACTGAGAACTTGGAATATGGACGTTATATAGCACATAAATATCCTAAGTATTCTACCTTGGTAAAAGAATTGCAACCCATGTATAACGAAGAAGATTCGCGTCCAATAACGGATTATTTGGTAGAGAATTCATTAAAACAAGCAGAGAAGCTTAAACGAAAAGCACCACTATTAGTATTGATACTTATTTTATTAGGTATTTTTATCAGTTATCTAAATAAATAATGCAAATTTCATAAGATATTTAAAAGAAAGTAAAAGTGGTAAATATAAAAACATAAAAAATATGATTTTATAATAAGGAGTGGGTATGTATGTGTGCAATAATTACTATTGCATATACATGAGCGGGGAATCTTTAATACAGATAAATATATTAATAAGGACTTAAATCACTCCTCGTTTATATGCAAGGAAAATTTAAAAAGGGATGAAATAAAAGATATCATAAACGTCAGTTTTATGCTTGTTTTTAACAGGCTAAAATTTGACGTTTTTTGTTTACCAATAATACCTAAGGGCCGATCACCACCAACATGTTCGTTTTGGAATGAAAAAGAACATGGAGGAAAAGAAAGATGAACGATTACAATAGAAATAGTTTTTATACAATTAAAGATGAGAATACAGGAAAGAAAAGATTTTATATTAAGGTCCATCATGACAAAGTGGAAGTATCAAAAGAAGTGTTTAATGTTTGCTTTAATGCTTATCGAAAAGAATTAAGAGATAATCGAATGAATGAAATGTATGGGTTAATCAGCTTAGATAGTGAAAATGAGAAAGGACAAACGCTATTAAATTTACAAGCAGTGGACACGGATATTATTGAAATTATTAGCAATCATACAAAAGTTGTGGATGTTTTGAAAATAATAAATGAGCTAGACATAGAAGATAAGTATTTAATTACGGAACTATTATTGAATGATAGAAAAGAGAAGGAACTTGCTCAATATTTTCTAGTAACGCAACAAGAAATAAACCGGAGGAAACATGCGATTATTAAAAAAATTAGAGATAAATATCAAAAAAGTATTGTTAAAGAGAAAATGTGTTGAATGGTATAGAGTAGAGGAACTTATTAAATTGATGCCTCTAAGTGATCTTTGATAATTGAATACTCAAAATAAAGATACGTTAATCTATTCTTAAGCACGTTGATCATTACGCCATGACATGAAGTTTATAGTAATCGAGCGAATACTAATGGATCAAGAAAATAAGATAGCAACTTATTATGCGATGATAGGATAGAGGATTATGATACTTCGTCTCAGACTTGGTTGAGCGTGATAAAACCGTCGCACCCATGAGAGGCGTTTCCTACATTGAAAGGGAGAACGTGGAATTCGTATGAACCTTGCTAGAGGTGTCTTTGTTTTGCCCATAAACAAGGGATAGTAAATAATATTGTTTATGAACATGAAGGTAAAATATTTATTGATAGATTGTGAGCATCATATATAGATATATGGTGTTCACGCTTGTATCAATAAAGATACAGAAAAGAGGAAAAAAGATGAAAAAAATAATAGTAGCAATAGCAGATGATACAGAAATGAATGATGCGCTTAAAACGAAGGCAGAGTGCTTTGCAGAAAAACATAGTGCTGAAATCCAAGGGATTATGCAATATCCAAGTGGCTTGCCCGTTATGGATCCGCAAATTGTAATTGAAAGTATAAAGATGACGAAAGCTGACTATGTCATTACATCAAGTTCAGATTTTCTAATCAGTGAACTTGCCTACGATTCTCTGATTTCAAAGACGTTAAAGCAAAATGATATAGATGTATATGATCTTAATCTAGAATTAAGATTTGATGAAATTATGAAGTTGCTATCACCAAGCATTAAAGAACAGTTCCAAGAGATGGGGGAGTCACATACTAAAGAAGGAAAAAATGTTTTATTTGTATGTGGAGAAAATGAAACTACCGATATGATGAAGTATGCGATAGAGTTATCGCAAAAACAAAATGTGGCACAACTAGGTCAGTTGCAGGTAATCAAATTTAATTTAGATACCGCTAATGAAGTTAGAAGAATAATAAAAGAGGAAGATATAAGTGAAGTTATATTTTACGATGAATTCAATACAAAAGCATATGATGATTTGATTGATGAACTACAAAATAGTGATATTACACTTACATTTCCTTCTAATACACAAAATATTGGATTTGAAATTATTATGAATTAAATTTTTACAGTGTTTAAATTTTCATGTATAGCTCATTATTGTATAGATATATAAATAAAAATAGGGTAATGTGTGTTATGAAAAAATTAACTAAAAAGGGAGGATGACTATGGACGATTTACGAATGGTTACTCAAGAGGAATTAAGAAAAATCTTAAATTGCTCAGAAAGTCATATTACATTTTTGAGAGAACTAGGTATCATACCTGCAATCAAGACAGGCAGAAATTACATGTTTTCTGCAAAAGCAATACAAGAATTTTTTGATGCCTATAAGGGGTTGGATGTAAGCAATAGATTGTCAGCAATGAAAAGCAAGGAATTAGTACAATCAAAAATGTATGAATAATTGATAAGAGGTGATAGGATGTGGCAATATCAAGTGTAAAAAGCAAAAAGTATGGATTTACATATCAAGTAGATTGTCGTTATAAGGATAATCTAGGAGTTAATCATAGGCATGTAAAAAGCGGATTTTTATCATCAAAGGAAGCAGAAAAGTATGAAGACGACTTCAAAATGCGGTTAGCTTTAGAAGAAGAAAAAGAACTATCTCATAATAAAACTGTCAATGATGTATTCGAAGAGTATATGGATGTTGAAGGACAACATAAATATGCGAGAGCAAGTATCACATATTATAGGGCTACGCATAGAATGTACATCAAAGATAAGTTTGGTCTTATGCCTATTACAGGAGTAAAGTATAAAAATTTACAAAGACATTTTAACAAAATGGGAGAATCTTATAATTTTCCTACATTAAGGAATATGAAAAAAGTATTTTCTGTAACGTTTCAATATGCAATGAGAGCAGGGTATGTGAAGGATAATCCAGTGAAATTGCTTCAGTTGCCAAAGCAGTCCACGAGCAGAAGGATGGTTGTAGAAACAATCAGTGATGAGGATTTAAAAAAGATAATCGATGAAATGCAGAAGGTGGGAAGGACAGCGCCGTGTAGGAAAGACTCTGAGTTTAAATTCAAATCCTGTGCTATGGCAATTATTATAGGACGTTATACAGGACTACGAGTTAGTGAGGTATTGGCACTAAAGAAAAGTGATTTCGATTTAGATAACCATACGCTTACTATTCAAAGAAGAATTGAGTATTCAAATCTTTTAGCGAAAGATATCTATCTTACAGATAAGTTGAAGTCTAAAAATAGTAAAGCGACAGTAGCTATTAGCAAGAAGTTATCAAGCCAACTCAAAGAATGGTTTGTTTGCAATCCTTATGAATTTGTCATTTGTGATAGTGGTGGAGAACTTATAAGACCTGAAACCTTTAATGTTCGTATCAGAAAAGTTGTAAAGAAAGTAGGGGTTCATTTCCACTTCCATATGCTAAGGCATACCTATGCAACAGAATTGATGATGGCTGGTATCAATCCTGTGACTGTCAAAGGGTTATTGCGTCATAGCGAAGTGGCAACTACATGGAATACATATACACACCCAACAAGTAAAGATCAAAGAGAAGTATTAGATAACTTATATATAAAAATGGAATGACAATGGTATCGAACTGTTGTCATTTTTATATATGAATAAAGAACGAGCAATGCTTTATCTATATATAAGAATGGAGGAATTATGGCAATTACAAAATATAAAAGCAAGAAGAATGGTTTTCTATATCAGGTAGATTTTCATTATAAAGATCCCTTTGGGGTAACACAAAGACATATTAAAAGCGGATTCTCAGGAAAAAGAGAGGCAAAAAAATATGAAGCAAGCCTGATGCAGTTGGTCAATACAAGTGTTGAACTTTTACATAATAAAAATATGACCATAGATAATGTTTTTGATGAATTCTTTGAGTTTGAAGGAAATCAAAAGTACGCACCAGCCACACGATTTTATTATAAGAAAACACATGATGGCTATATACGTAATAAATTTGGTAAGGCAAAAATTGAAAAAGTTGATTATGTGGATTTGCAAAAACATATCAATGATATGGCCAAGAAGTATAATTACCCAACGATAAAAAATATGTTAAGAGTATATAATGTTACCTTTAAATATGCTATGCGTAGTGGCTATGTTTATGATAATCCAGTTGAGAAAATACAAATACCAGGAAAAGTACCCAAAGTACATAGAGAAATCATAAGTGATGCAAATCTTAAATTACTTATTGATAATATAAAGCCTGAGTATAAAAGAATGAATTCTTTAGCAAGAAAGGCACAGTTCACTTATGAATCAGCAAAGATAGCACTAATTATAGGCAGATATACAGGACTTAGAATAAGTGAGGTATTAGCACTTAAGAAAGAGGATTTTGATTTAGATAATCATCAATTGAATGTATGTCGCAGACTGGAGTATGCAGGATTAAAAAAATCAGAGATGTACTTTACAGAAAAACTAAAGACATCTAGCAGTAAAAGCAAAGTAGAAATCGGTACTATCTTAAGTGACCAATTAAAAGAATGGTTCAAAATAAATCCTTATGATTTAGTTATTTGCGATCAAGAAGGAGATTTTGTAAGCCCTGCAGTATTGAATACCATAACAAGCAATGCTTCATTAAAACTTGGATTCAACTTTCATTTTCATATGTTGCGTCATACCTATGCAACAGAATTAATGATGTCAGGAGCAAATCCAATTGTTGTTAAAGATTTAATGAGACATAGTAAAGTAACAACAACATGGGATGTGTATACACATGCAGAAAATGATGATCAGAGGTTGGCATTAGATAATTTGTATGGAGAATAAAACTGGTTGTATTTGAAGTGTCAAAATTATCATTTATAATTTATTTGATTCAAATTCTATTATGTATTTTCTAATTAAACAGATATTTTATTATTCTTGTATACGGTTTATATCTATGTTATCAAAGGTGTAAGTGATATAATAAAAGAAAGTTGGGTAAAGAAGGAAGAACAATGTGCATATATTTTAAAGAGATAAAAGAGTTAACTTATAAGAAGAGAGAACATGTGATACCAGCAGCTCTAGGTGGAAAGGAAATGTTGCCTAAAGGAATGGTATCTGACAAGGCTAATGAATTGTTTTCTAAATCAGAATTGACTGCGGTTAGAGAAACGTTATTATCAGTCAATAGGGATAATGTTGGACCAGGTAAACGAGGGGCAAATTCCGTTAAAAAAGTAACGAATCCAAAAATCAAAGTGATGTTAGTAGCTGAAGGAGACAGAAACAAGACACTTTCTGGAAGGGAAGTACCAGTTAAGTTGGGATTTATGCATTATGGTAAGGCTTATATAATTCCACAATTTTATATTAAGATGAATGCCGAATATCATTTAGGATTGGGGGTTAACGATATATTTCAAACCCCTATTTATACAGCAGGTATTTTTCAAGTAAAGTTTGATGAATTTTTTAGAAAGTTTTTTGATTTTATTAATCAAAGTGAACTACAATATGTGCTCATTAAAACAGATTTGATTATAGAGCAAAAGTTCATAACCATAGGCCATTTCAATAATAGATGGTTTGTTTACACCAATATAGAAAAGTTGAATTTACAAATGTATTTGCATTCAATAAAGAAAAGTATATTGTATATGGAGATTCCAGAAATCATTTGCGGATTTGAAAATTATAGGTATTCTTATAAATTAGATAAATTTTTAGATGATAGTTTCGAATTTCTGTATATAAAAACAGCTTTCAATTTTCTTGCATTAATAATGGGAGAAGACTTTGTTAAACAAGATCAGTTTGATGAATTAAGATTATCAATTCTGAATATGCGAAATTTAGATAAATATAATTACAAACTGAAACCTCAATGGCTAAAGGAGTGGGCAAGGCAAAATCTTAAATATAAAAATCATTTTGTGGTAATAGAAATGCAAGCTGATTATATAATTGCATATGTTGGATTTTATTCAGAAAATCCTATGGGAATAATGTTAGGGAAGAACAATAGTGGCATCTCATTAAAAAAAGCGATAATTTGTGATTGGGAGAATAATAGGGAAACAATTGAAAATATATAAATAATTTCAACCTTACTCAATGCTATTTGCAAAAAACAAGAGAAAGTGAAGGCTGTAATAAAAGGCGTTAAAACATTAAATAACAGCATATATCTTCAAACAAATCCCGTGGATTTTCCGTGAAAATAAAAAAATCAAAAATTTTTAAACACAAAGTACAGTAATATAAGGGTTTTAAGAGTTATAGAAAAGGTTTTTACTTACACCTCATATGAAGAATAAGTAGAACTCATATAAGTACCACACAGGTAGCATGCAAGCAAAAAAGTACGATAAACAGGGCGCTTTCAACCTCATATAGGTAGTAGACAACCGTAAGTAAATTCCGTTGATTTTCCGTAAAAAGGCAGTTTTCTCGTGAAATCCCGTAAAAATGTCGTGAAAAAGTCGTGAATTATGACCAGTTATGATAAACGTAATTGGTCTTTTTTTAATTAATATTGAGGAGGAAAGAAGAAATATGGTATAGTATAAAAAGAAAGACAAATTAGAATTTGAGGAGGAATAGCTATGATAAGTACATTGATTTTATTAAGTCTATTTATAGGAATAACAGTATTGTTGATAGTGATACAAAAAAAATTAGATAATAAATATTTAATGATATTACCAATTTTATGTTTTATATTCTCAATATATAAGAGTATTCCTAATTTTGAAAAGTCATTTTATATTCAATTTAGTTTGGGAGCTTTTTTAGCAAGTCTATTGTATTTAATGTTTTTAAATATTCCAACAATAGCATTATTGATAGTTTCCAAAAAATCTGTTGTTGTAACAAATTAGAATTTATGGAGGAGATTACTATGGGTTTTCTGAGCAAAATTTTGAGGAGTTCATTTGAAATCTGGCTTGAAAATGCTTCTGATGAAGAACTTGATGATGGCTACGAAGAAAGAAGGCATCAATGGTTAAAAGATGACTGTGGTGGAGATGGTGAAATGAGCCCTGAAATGAAGAGCATTGATAGAGAGATGAGTAGACGAACAGCAGAAAAACGGAAAAAAGATCCTAGTCGCAATACAGATCCAAACTATCGTTGGACTGATGCAAATCGGTGGGATAAGGACTAAACAAATTCCAGTTTGTCGTTATCAATTTAGCATGATTTTAATCAGTCATGCTTTTTTATTTTGGGTAGTCTAGTTTAACTCTAAATAAAATATTTTACAAGAATAGACTTTAGTATTGATTCTCGGTTTATAATGAAGGAAAGGAGGAAGAGGACAATGAAAAAACTAATTATGCTTCTAATCATAGGAGTCATGATGACAGGGTGTGGTTCTACGAAAAATGGAAAGAGTGCTGTTGCCGCCATATGTATGGGGTGCTGCAGATACTAATTCATTTGACTGTTCTGGTTTTGTATCCTATGCGTCTAAACAAGTAGGATTGAAGTTTAATGAGGATCGTTTTACGACCTACAGTATTGAACGTAATTTGGATAGCTTAGGTGGGATAAGTTATACCTATAACACCAATTTTAGAACAAAAAGCATTAAGATGTAAAGGGAACAGTAGGCAAAGTAAACTTTAAAGATATCTACAAAATTCAAAACACATAAATAGATATAAAAAATCAGTTTATTTCTTTAGATAGAATGAGTATAATAACTTCATAAATGAAATTTGTATTAACAATAATCAAGGAGGATATTATGTCAAATGAGATTATGAATCCGTTAGTTGTAGAAGTAAAAAGTATTATAGATGCTGCAAAGACTAGAGTGGCACAAACAGTAAATAATGAGCTTATCATCTCTTATTGGAAAATAGGAGAGATAATAGTACGCTATGAACAAAACGATAGTATAAGAGCAGAGTATGGAGAACGTACTTTAAAAGTTTTGTCGAAGGAATTAACTAAAGAGTTTGGAAAAGGATTCTCTCGATCTAATTTACAAAATATGCGTGCTATATATTTGGCTTATCCAATTTGCCAGTCATTGACTGGCAAATTGTCATGGACACATTATTGTGAGCTTCTAAGTATATCTGATATAGCTAAAAGAAGTTTTTATGAAAAAGAAGCAATTAATTCAAATTGGTCAGTTAGAGAGTTGAAAAGACAGATCAACACATCTTATTATGAAAGATTACTTTTATCAAAGGGAACTGTTAACAAGCAAGAGGTTATTAAATTAGCTGAGAATGGAATTGATATAAATAATGCAAGTGATATAATCAAGGATCCCTATGTATTTGAATTTTTAGGTATTCCAGAAAATAAGCCAATGTTAGAAAATGATTTGGAGGAAGCTTTGGTAGTACAAATAGAAAGATTTTTACTTGAACTAGGTAGAGGATTTATGTTTGTAGGAACTCAGCAACGAGTTACAATAAATAATGTACATTATTATGCTGATATGGTTTTTTATAATAAACCGTTAAAGTCATATGTAATTATTGAGCTCAAAACAACTAAGCTAATGCCAGAAGCAGTTGGGCAGTTAAATATGTATTTGAATTACTATGAAAATGAAGTTAATGATGAGGGAG
This sequence comes from Amedibacillus sp. YH-ame10, assembly GCF_053848885.1. Taxonomy (NCBI): domain Bacteria; kingdom Bacillati; phylum Bacillota; class Erysipelotrichia; order Erysipelotrichales; family Erysipelotrichaceae; genus Amedibacillus; species Amedibacillus sp. YH-ame10. The sequence continues at coordinate 43,888 of NZ_JBSPFA010000004.1, read as the reverse complement.
ATAATAAACCAATTGGTATTATTTTGTGCACAGAGAAAGATTCTTTAACTGCAGAATATGCTCTAGGAGGACTTTCTAGCAATATATTTGCATCAAAGTATACATATTACATTCCAAACAAAGAGGAATTGATAGCTGAGGTAGAAAAAGTCATTGGAAGTTGGAAAAACGATAAATGAAATTTGACATACAGTAACGCAACTAGTTTATATAATTAGTTGCGTTTCATTGGAATATTCTTGTAGTTGAATTAAAAATGTGGAACGTTTATATGCACTTAAAAAGGGAAGATAAAGAAACGCTCAAGATGAGTTATAACCAGAAGTAGAATTAGTGAATAAAAATTTTATCCAATTTAATAATGGTTTTATATGTACTGTTATTCCCGAATGGATTTATAATAAGTACGTAGAAGTGCATACAGGAGGCGTACACATGGCATATAACCTCAAATAAAAAACGTGAATTTGTCGTGAAAATAGGTGTGTTGAGCCTTTAAATGATTTGATAGTTGCAAAAAGCCCAATAATAAAGGTTTTTAGGAGGTTTTGAAAGATCTAGCAAGTTAAACCACATATGAAAGATAGAAGTAAGTAATACAAGTATCGTACAAACTTATATAAAACACGCGAATTTCCGTAAAAGTTTAAATTTACCATGAAAAATTGTGGATTTTCTGTAAAAATTGTAACAAAAGAGCGTGATTTCGATTATGCTCTTTTTAAATTTCTTAGATCTTAAGAAAAGATAAATGTAATATAATCATAGTCAGCTTATCAATGATCGTTACTAACCGCATCAAAACTCATCACTTGAGTTTAAAATTTACAAAGATTAAACAATAGGTGTTATTATATAAATACGCAATATGTGATATAAGGGAGAAATATAATATTTATTGTTAGATGCTGAGCGAAAAAATTTTAGCACCGCCGGCAATGAATAATGGATAAGATTTTCAAGATTTGTAATCTATTCTATATCACAATGATGTGCTCGTATCTAATTGAAGATAATTCAAATATTTTATATATTGAATAAGATAAGAGAGTAACCAAAGAGTTATGAAAGGACATTAAATTATGTTCAAAAAAATGAGACTAAAGTATCATGGATATGAAAGGTATGGAAAAATCATTAAAGTAGAGGATGTCCCAGTGAGATTCAATATTCATGCTTTATGCATAAAAAGATTAACCGTAGAATACTGTGTTAATAATCAAATTTATGAAGTGATACAAGAATTTAATCTAGTTATGCCAACACATATGAAGATAATGGTAGTAGGTAACTCCATAAGAATTAGAGTAAATGAGGATGATTCAACAGATGCATATATAAATGAATTTGATTATCCTGAATATGATTTGTATCAAAGATAGAAGATAGTAAAATAGTGGGATGCTTTTCTATTTGAATAATTGATAAAACGAGGACCATCAATAATTGATTGGAGCTGTAAAGTGAAATTACACAAAAAAGTGATATGATAAACCTTATGAAGAGTCTACTTTTTTCAGATGGCAAGGAGAACAAAGTTGTATTTCTATCTCTAAGGAATATCAAGTATCTGATGGGATTGTTGACAAATAGCTTCATCTGTTCAAAACAGAAACACCTCTCATCATCAAATAAACAAAAATTTGGAAATCCTCTAGCTAAATACTGAAACTGTAAGGATCTCTGAGAATTGAAACGAAAAGAATACTAAATTCTTTCACTTCAAATTGAGAAAGAAAAACAAAAAAATTTATCTGTCGAAAGGAGTTTGTTGTGAAATTACGTAAAATGTCGTGAAAAGTTTGCTTATGATGACCGGTTATGATGAAACGTAATTGGTCATTTTAAATTTAACTAAATTATGTTATTCTAAAGAAAAATATCAATCTATTAAGGTGGAGGGACACAAATGGAATTTGGTGAAAATCACAAGAACTACGTAAAAACAAGAATTTGTTTGGAGGTACACATATGAATGTAAAAGCATTATCAACGAGATTTACTGTTAGAGTGTTATCGAAAGATGATATCAGTACTGTTTTAATTCTATGTAAAGGCAATCCTTTATATTATCAGTTTTGCCCTCCAGCAGTAAGTGTCGACTCTATAAAAAGTGATATGATTACATTACCACCAAATAAAACAATAGATGATAAGTATTTTATTGGCTTTTATCTTGAGGACGAACTAATTGCTGTTATGGATTTGATATCGAAATGGCCAAATGATGAAACGGCATTTATCGGTTTTTTTATGATGAATACAAATTCACAGGGTTCAGGAATTGGCACAAGTATTATATCTGAGTGTGTACAGTATTTAAAATCAATTCAGTTTCGATATATTAAGCTTGGATATGTGAAAGAAAACTATCAAGCAAAATCATTTTGGCAAAAAAACGGATTCAAACCAACTGGCAAAGAAACGCAACAAGAGAATTATACTGTAGTAGCAATGGAAAGAGAGCTATAATAATTGTTCTAAATAAAACAATGAAGAATAAGTAAGAACCCATACAAGTACCATACAGATAGGATACAAGCAAAAAACATGATAAATATGACGTTATAACCGTACGAAAACAGTATACAATCACAAACAAATTTTTTTATTAACATTGAGGAAGGAAAAGGGAGATGGAATTTGTTATTCTACCTATATGTTAAAATGCGTTGCTTGTGGCAATGATTAGTTTCGATTACACTGGTGGTAGTGAATGAAAGGAGGTTATCCCTAATGCTAAATGAAAATATCAAAGCAATCAGAAAATCGAAAGGTCTTTCGCAACAAGAGCTTGCTATCAAACTAAACGTGGTTAGACAAACCCTTTCTAAATGGGAACAAGGTTTATCAGTGCCCGATTCAGATATGTTGATTTTGATATCAGAAGTGCTTGAAACACCCGTAAGTACATTACTCGGAGTAACTGTTAGTGAAACAAAGGACGATAACTTAAAAGCAATATCTGAAAAATTAGAGGTAATAAACTTGCAACTAGCGCAAAGGATGATTACAAGAAGAATTATTATTCATTGGATATTTATCTCTTTATGTGTAGTAATTGTAATGATTTTTGTAGCCTTAGTATTATTAGGAAGCCCCAATTTAGGCTGGGATTATAGTGATCCTGAAATTGCTGTGTTGGGAGCGGGAATTCATATAGTTGAATGGCTATTTGTTAGGTTATCACCATTTGCTTTACTTGGAGGAATCATTGGAATTTTCTTAACGCGAAAGAAAGTATAAAACCATCGCATTTTTTAATACAATTGGAATTATAAGCGGTGGAGATTTTAGAAGCACAATTTACACCAGAATTAGATAATGCTTGGTTAAATCAAACGTGAATTTTAGAATTATTAGCAATTGATAGATCGGTTGTAGTGGAACATGTAAATTATATTTTTGCATCTGAATTATTGGATAAAAAAGCAAATGCATATTTTTACATATCTTAATTCAATGTGTAATTTTATAAAATAAATACAATAGAAAGCGCTAAATAAAATTGAAGAATACAAAAAGGACTTTGTAAAAATTAAGTCTTTTTTGTGCTCATATAATACATGTAATATTATCTTGCCTTATGCTATAACTAGATAAATTGTGTTATAATTTACACCATGATTAATTATCATTTCTAAAAATAGTTTAAATATGATACAATTTTAAAGCTAAATGATGATTGTATTGTCAAATAAGGTGTTGAAAGAAAGAAGGAATATAAAACGAATAATGAACAACAAGAAAAAGAATTACGAAATTTAGTTTTAGACGCAAAGAAGGGTAATATAGAAAGGGAGACCACTAAATGATGTCGAGATAAATTATCTTGATAGCAAAAAATTGCTTGATAACATTTGCAAAGATAATTGAATTCTCAGATAGCGGGCACTAATCTGAATTTTCAAATGTGTCTATTTCGTTATAGCCTCTTTATAATATAGCAGGACATTTCTTAAGGGAGTGGAAAAATATATCTTTATCATGTTTATTAAATGTGTTTTATAACGGCTACAAAAATATTGAAAAAATTAAAATAGTTTGTAACCTTTCCAATAAATGGAAAGTGTTATGTATGAAGAAGGAGGGATAGAATGTTTGTGATTTATGGAAGTGGTACAAAGGTAGAGAAATGGCAATATATAGGTAGACGATTTTGTCGCTCATGTAGTGACTTCACTAATTTTTATATTGGCAGGAAAATTTCTTATTATAGTTTGTTTTTTATACCGATTGTAAAAATACCCAAAGCATATTATGTTATGTGTAATACATGCGACATCGGCTTTGAACTGACAAAGGAGCAAGCAATTGCTTTGAGAAAAGACTTTGAGCATTTACCCACGCCTGAACATATTACACTTCTATTAACATATATTGTAGATAAGGCAAAAGAAAGTAATTTGGATGATAAGGGTAAAGAGACTATTTTCAATTATGCGAAAGCGCATTTTGGAATTAGGGAAAATGAAGAATATGTAAAGAATTTGATTGATGATGTTTTTGAAGTAGAGAGAGGAAGAAGTGTATTATGAGTTATCAGAAGCGAGTAACAAATAAGTTAATGGACGTAGAGGGTGAACATGAGGAGTTTGGTCAACTAATAGCACGTTGCAATAGTTCATCTAGATTAAATGTGATTCTTTTAGGAGTATTTGGCACGTTATGTATTGCCATGTATAATATTTACATAGAAGCAACACCTCCATCAAAGACACCAAGTCTCATTGTGTTTCTTTGCATTGTTGCGATTGTCATCTATATTATTATCGGTTGTTTTGATGAGTATCGATTTTATGAATGCGGGTTTATCCGAAAAACATTATTAAGACCACAAAAAGAAAAGGTTGCATATGATGAAATCGAAACTTTTCATGATCGTAACGCTTGGCTTGTTGGACGTAGAACAGCTCGTACGCATCGATGTTGGGAGATTTGTCTTATTGATACACATCAACTAATCAGTATTGATATTTCCTGCTATCGTGGCGTGAATGAAGTTTTAAATGCTATTCATCAAGTGACTGGACCTTGGACTTTAGAAAAATAAGGTCCATTAGAAAAAAAACCAATGTAAGAGGAGAAGAGAAAATGAAAAAATTATTTATATTTATGGTTGCCTGTTGTTTTATATTGACAGGTTGTGGAAGCGAGAGTGAATCAAAGGGGAAGGGTGATTTATCTACACTAAGTAAGAATACGGAACTTACATCGCAATTGAGTAAGGAAAAGGATGTCCCTGAATTTATTCTAATGGGTGCGCATTTTATACTACCTTGTAAGCTACAGGATTTTTATGATCAAGGATGGGAATTGATTGATCAAATCGAAGATAATCCATTTGATAAAAATACGTTTATGATAGAACCAGAGTCATCTGTAGATATCAAATTGTCAAAAGATTATAGAATGGTTACTATCAAAATAGATAACATTAGTAAAGAAGCTACTTCAATACAAGGGGAAAGTGTGGTTTCTTCTGTTTATATGGAGAACAACAACAATGTTACTGCAGATGACTTTATTTTTTCAGGTAAAGGAACTATCAAGTCTTCATTGGAGGATCTTGCAACACTTTATGAGGATTCTAATTCCAATGATAGTGAAAAGGGTATTAATTATAAAGCAGACAATGGACTTTTAATATATATAAGAAAAACAATCGATGAATCAAGAGTGGAAAGTGTTAAGATAGAAATGGAAGATAAGGTTTCTCGTATGTTAAGCTCAATGAGTTTGTTAGAAAATAAAGTTATTGATAAAGCAAAGAATGCTTCGTTTGAACTAAAATTCAATTGTGAATCGGGTGTCCAATATCCACCAAAAAATTATAAGAATCTACTAGAAGATATCGAAAAAGAAGAAGGTTTGCATAATATTGTGATAAGCGGTAAAGTAACTGAAAAAGCAGCAGCAAAGAAGTCAGGTACATATTCTCTTGATAATGGAAAAGAAATATATGTTTTTGAAGATGAGTTAGGAAATAAATATTCATTCTATTCTAAAATTGGAGATACTTTTGAAGCGAGTGATATAAATATCGGAGATACAATAAAATTGTATTGCATTTATGCGGAATTAGTTAATGTAGAAAAAGATGTAAACTATCCATTGTTTACGGCAAGTATCGTTTATGTGAATGATACGTTGCTTGTGGATGCGGCTTCTTAATTATAATCATAAACTTTTACATAGGGATATGTGTTTGTGATAAGATGCGCAAGGGAATAATTTACATCATCCTTAGGCAGAATCTTATCAGCGTAACTAACGTGCGGCTGTTCTGCTAAATGTATTAAGACAAGACTTATGTTTCCTTCTATCACAAGTCTTGTTTTTTTATATATGACGAGACATATAAAATAATTATTGTATAGTAGTTAGTAAGAAAATTAAGACGAATGAGTAAAAGAGAAAATAACATTTGAGTTTCTCGAAGAAAAACAAGAACGAATTGAATTGAACGCATAGGACTGGATCAAAACACGCTCTATATCATAGGGGATGTAAGTCTAAATTGGTTTGTGATTGAAGCAAGCAATATTGAGAAGCATTAGGAATGAATAGAAGTTTATACAAATAGTCCAAAAACTATAGAAGATGATAATGAACAAAGCTTTCCTTTGTTCTAATCAATTTTAAGTTTAGGAAATGTAAAAAATCTATAAATATTTATAATTATTTGGATTACTATAAAAGATCATTTTACTTGAAAAAAATTAGAAAATGCAGCGCCTTTTAGCTATTGCGATATACTTTGTGATATAGTATATATGAGATTTATGCGTGACAAAGAATGAGCGTGAGAGGGGTATGTAAATGCAAACACTAGAAATTTCAAATAACTTGATTTTAGATACTCTTATAAAAGATTATAGAAGTGTATTAAAGGTTGATTTAAATAGTGGGAATATAGAGGTAATGAAAACACAGAACAGTTCTATAAAGAGTAAAAGTCTATTTTGGGAAGAATATGTAGAACTGCTTCTAAATGAGATTTATGAAGAAGATCGCACCTATTTAAATGGTTTGTCACTAGAACAAGCACAAGCATTTTACCAAAATGAAAATACACTCTTTCCCTTTAAGATAAGAGTAGTTAATAAAGAACAAAAGTATGATTGGGTTAAAGTTAACGCAAGGATAATGGATAGTGGAAAAAGAGAGCTATTGATAACTACACAAATAGACAATGAAAACCATATGATGCAAAAGATTATCGATTTATATGTGCTAAACAACTTGGATTATTTTGTACTCGTCGATGCGCATAGCGGCTCATATAAAATGTTTAGCGGGAATCCAAACTCATTATTACCACCAGAAAGTGGTACAGATTACGAGCATGATGTAAGAGAATATAACAAAAGCCAAGTGGTTCCTGAAGAGGAAGAAGAAGTCACAAAAATCATGATGCTTGCGAATGTAATAAAAGAATTAGAAAAACAAGATGTCTTTGAATTTACGGCAGGATTCTTCGATCTACAAAATGAGTATCATCGTTCAAGAGTGCAGTTCAGTTATTATGATCGTTGTGCAGGACTCATTGTTATAACGAGAACTGACATTACCCAGATTTATTTAGATGAAGGAAAGAAGGAAAGAAAACTAGCGAAGGCACTACGTGAAGCAAAACATGATTCAATGACGCAATTATATAACAACAAAGAATCTAGAGAGTTGATTGGCAAAGCGATTCAACAACAATATCGTGCAAAGGCAGTCGTTTGTTTTATCGATTTAGATAATTTCAAATTAGTAAATGACAATTTAGGGCATCAAATCGGAGATCAAGTGATTTGCCATGTTGCACAAAAATTACGAAGCATATCAGGAAAAGATGGCATTGCAGGTCGTTTAGGTGGAGATGAATTTGTGCTATTTTTACCAGTTACGAGTTCGATGGATAACATTCAAGGATATGTACAATCGATTTGTGATTCATTATCTGATTGTTCTGTGTTAACAAAACAACAACTCCCTGTTTCTTGTAGTGTTGGGATTTCCGTTTATCCAGATGATGGAACTGGTTTTGAAGAATTACTATCAAAAGCAGATCGAGCACTTTATCATGCTAAACGTCATGGAAAGAATCGTTATTCTTTCTATTTTGATACGATGAAAAAACAAAACAACTCCGATGATAATTTAGAACTATAAGTAAATTAAGATACTGTATGAACTTTCGTTTATAGAAAGTTTACAATTCATTCATTGACTATCTATAGGTCTTATCGTAAAATTACAAGTAATAAAAGGGAGTAGTTAGCATCCCTCTCAGGATGTTATATAATCGCCACATACGTTGACGAACAACCGGTTTATATATGAAATAACGAGACTTTTATCTAATCTTTTTGTGTGATAAAAGTCTTTTATATTTTCATACAATAAGATGAAAGAGTTCATAATAAAAAAAGGAGTGATGTTTTTTGGACTCGATTCCCCAACAGATTCTATTACAAGTATTTTTGATTCTAGTAAATGCATTTTTCGCATCAACAGAGATTGCGGTGATTTCATTGAACCCTACAAAGTTGAAGATGAAAGCTGAACAAGGAGAGAAAACGGCAATTCGCTTATTGAAGCTTACAGAAGAACCAGCAGGATTTTTATCTACCATACAAATAGGTATCACCTTAGCTGGATTCCTTGGTAGTGCCTTCGCGGCAGATAACTTTTCTGGTTATCTTGTGGACTGGGTGTACTATGGATTAGGTTTCACTACGATATCGTTGAGTATACTGGATACCATTGCGGTAATTGTTATTACATTGATATTATCTTATTTTACCTTGGTATTCGGAGAACTTGTGCCTAAGCGTATTGCGATGCAAAAACCATATGAAGTTGCGAAGATTTCTTGTGGTGTGGTACGTGGTGTAGCTGTCATCATGCATCCCCTTGTTGTCTTCTTATCGTTTTCAACCAATCTAATACTTAAATTATTGCATATGAAAACTGAGGCAGAAGAGGAAAGTGTAACCGAAGAAGAGATACGAATGATGGTGAATTTGGGTGGCGAGAATGGTGCCATTGATGAAAGCGAAAAAGAATGGATACAAAACGTATTTGCCTTTGATGATACATCTATTCGTGAAATCATGACACATAGTGCAGATGTAATTTATATCGATTTGCATGATAGTGAAGAAGATATCTTGATGAAAATAAGAGAACATGGGCTATCACGTTTTCCTGTTTGTGGAGATGATTTAGATGATGTCGCGGGTGTTTTATATACAAGAGATTACTTAATCGCTAGCAGTGAAGAACGTAAAGAACTACAAACCTTGCTACGTCCTGCATACTTTGTGCCTGAGACAATTGCGGCAGATGATCTATTTAAAGACATGCAACATAAGAAAGTGCATTTTGCGGTTGTAGTTGATGAGTTTGGAGAAGTAAGTGGAATTATAACGATGGAAGATTTATTAGAAGAAATCGTTGGTAATATATATGATGAATACGATCATCAAGAGGACCACTCCATTGAGAAAATCAGTGATACCAAGTGGAAAATTGTTGGTGATTGCGACATACAAGAAGTGATGGAAGAAACCAACATGCCCTTGATTATAAGTAATGATTACGATACGATTGGTGGATATATTTTTTCAAAGCTTCGCTCTATTCCAAAAGATGGTACTACCTTTGATGTAGAAGATGATGGTTGGCTTTTACATGTGACAAAAGTAGAAGATCGTCGTATACGAGAAATCCTTGTGGAACAAATAAAAGTAGAAAGCTAATTTAATATTTCAAAAAAGAGATTGTAACTTATAGGCAATTATTTGTATTATCAAATTCGTCTATTTAGTTACAATCTCTTTATTTTGTCTTTTCTAGTGCAGCGATATTGTTTCTTGAATGAAAGAATTTAGTAATAGAAATCTTACAAAAGGTCCCGCAAAAAATATTTGCCAAAAGAAAGCAAATGGAAAATTAAATGTTAAGGTTTGAAGCCAAATGGAAATGAATTCATTTCCAGGGTGTTTAAAAAGCAAAGTCGCAACCAGTGACATCATAGAAGCCATCAGTACAACTGTAAAACATTGCATACTAAGTGTCATAAAGATGGGTTTATCAATGGTTGGTGTAAATAGTTTCATCGTTAGTTTTTTTGCGATTCTTCCAGCCACTAATTTCTCAAGTATAATTACGATGCACATCATAAACCATACATCGTTGAAGACTTCAAAAAACAATGCATTACAAAGCCCTCCATGATTTAATGACAAATTATAAAGCTCCATAGCGTATGTCATGGCGAACGCCATGAGAAGTGAGAAAACAATATCTTCAAATTTAGTTTTAGGCATAAAATTACCCCTTTCCAATATGCATAAAAAAATGTAGCTGTTAAACAATTGGACTTACGTTTAACAACCACACATTGTATATCGGATTCACTTTTTTTGCGTCTTTATTATACGACGAAACTTTAAATCTTTCAAGTTTAGAGAGAGAATGAACTGCATATATGACGCATATGGAATACGAATAATATGCGAGTAGGTATTATAAATCTTTCCCAGAATATCCTAAGAATGTTACACATAATGCAATTCCTATCACTTCTAATATTTTTTTCATCATAATCCCTCCTGTTTACAACTATAGTTTATCTTATTCAAAAGGATGTGTCGTTGTGAATGGGTTACAATATCGTTACACTTTTGTAACATTTCATATCTAATTCGTTTTTTATAGTTTATAATAAGTAAGAAAGAATACAGGTGAACTTATGAAATTTAAAGAATTCTCGTTAGATCAACATATATGTGATGCATTAGAAGTCCTAGGGTATAAGGAAGCTCTTCCCGTACAGGAAGCAGTTATACCAGAAATATTAGCGGGACACGATGTAATCGTGAAATCAAAAACAGGAAGTGGAAAGACGGCGTCTTTTGCGATTCCTATTATAGAAGAAATAGAATGGAACGAGCGGGCTCCTCAGGCCATCGTCTTGACTCCTACAAGAGAACTTGCGATGCAAATCAAACAAGACTTTGACCATATCGGTGCATATAAACGTATGAAGACATTGGCTATCTATGGTAAGTCTCCTTTTCGTTTTCAAGCGCAAGATTTGAAAGAGAGAACACATATTGTGGCAGGTACTCCTGGTAGAATTTTGGACCACTTGAAACAAGATACCTTAAATGTTTCAAAATTGCGTTACGTTATTTTGGATGAAGCAGATGAAATGTTGAATATGGGTTTTATTGACGATGTGGAAGAAATCCTTGAATATTTCCCAGGAAATATTACGATTTGTATGTTTTCCGCAACTATGCCTTCCGCAATACAAGAATTAGCTTCAGGCTTTATGAAAGAACCAAAGATCATTACGTGTGAACAAAGTGACCAGGTAAATGATCATGTAGAACATTATGCATATCATATGAAGGAACATGAAAAAACTGATTTTTTATTAAAATTATTATGTGCAGAAAAGCCAGAGTCTTGTATCATATTCGCAAAGACACAGGAACATGTGATTGATGTATGCGATACCTTATATGAAAAAGGGATCAGTGTAGATAAACTTCATGGTGGAATGTTACAAGAAGATCGTATACAAAATATGAAAGATTTTAAATTAGGAAACATACGTATCTTAGTTGCGACAGATGTGGCTTCTCGAGGAATTGATATTGCCAATGTGACACATATCATTAATTATGATATGCCGGAAAAGAAAGAAACGTATATCCATCGAATTGGTAGAACTGGGCGTGTAGATGCTAGGGGTGTTGCCATTTCTTTCATCGCGCAATACGATGAAGAGCGTGTGCGAGATTTAGAAGAATATCTAGGATATGCATTGACTATGAAAGATAAAGAAGCGATAGAAGCTATAAAAGTTACTTCCGCAATGTTAAAAACATTGGATACTCCTGAAGTACAAAAAGAGGAGAAGGGAAAAGACTTACGTAAGGATACTATGAAGCTATATCTTAATGGTGGGAAAGCAAAGAAAGTACGTGCAGGAGATATTGTAGGTGCTATTTGTGAGATTCCTGGAGTATGTGGGGATGATATCGGTATTATTCAAGTACAAGAAAGTCAATCTTATGTAGATATTTTACATGGTAAGGGAAATCTTGTATTAAAGGCACTACAAAAGAAAACCATTAAGGGTAAAAACTTAAAAGTTCAAAAAGCTCGTGAAGAAAATTAACAAACTTTCCAATATCTATTGACTGTTCCCTTGGGGAACGCAGTAAGCTATATATGGAGGGTGACATATGAAAATTCAAGAGGTTATAAAAACAATAGGGTTAAGTAAAAAAGCACTACAATATTATGAAGATAAGGGATTGATTGAAGTACAAAAAGATTCTTCAGGATATCGTGAATATGATGAATTGAATTTGAAGCGTCTGTGGGAAATAAAGGTGTTAAGAGAATTGGATTTTTCAATTATAGAGATAGAATCTATAATACATAATGTACAAAGAGAACAAATCTTTCAAGAACATTTTAATGAAATCGATAAACGTATGGCACAGTGTACAATACAAAAAGATTACATACAAAAGCTATATGAAGGTTTTGATCATCCACATCGCCAAGAACTCTTACAAGAGATAGATCAAAGCATAAATGAAGATTTTCGTTTAAATGAACAGATTTTTACAGCCATAGAAAAGAATCACAAAGGGTATGGTTTAACGATTTTTTTCATACTATTTTGGTTTAGCTTTGGAATTTATTTTTATGTTTCAGGTGATGATTGGACAAATCATGTAATGGGAATCTTTCTTATTCTATTTGCGATATATTATGCGTACAATTTCTTTAAGAAGAAATTGAATGTTATGCCACAGTCCCCCTTAGATGCATTGGTCGATGATAAAATCTATAAAGTAAAAAAATACATACAAAAGAGGATAAAGAAATGAAAGAGCTAAGAGTAGAAGATTTATATTTTTCATACGATGAAGAATTCATCTTTGAAAAGTTAAGTTTTACCTTACAAGAAGGTGATGGGTGTACTCTTTTAGCTGGAAAGAATGGAGCTGGAAAAAGCACCTTGATCAATGTGGTGTGTGGCTTGTTGGAAGAAGATGGTGGCATACTTGAACGTAACAATATTCAAATAGGATATCTTCCTTTTGTTAGTCCTTTTTATCCACATTTAACAATCCTAGAGAATTTACGATATTTTTATCGTAGTTTTCAAGGAAAGGATTTCAACCTAGAAGATCCTTTTGTGAAAAGAGTGTTGCAAGATCTTTCCATAGATTATCTAAAACAAACCTTTGATAAATGTAGTTCTGGACAACAACAAAAAGCAAGAATTGCGGCGATTTTATTAAGTGGTGCAGATTTGATTATCTTGGATGAGCCATTTGTTGCGATTGATGCCAAGAGTAGTGATCGTTTCATACAACTTATCATGGATATGAAACAAGAAACGATGTTTTTAATCACAACACATACCATCAATAACTTACGACCTTGTGCGGATCGATTACTTTTTTTAGATCATAAAACATTGGTGGATACCAAAGATGAAAAGGTAATTGATGCTTATTTCAATGAAGGTGAAGTCCATGCTATCTCATGAATTATTTCGTATTCTAAGAAATCCTAAATGGAAGTATGGGATCTTTATTTTGTTGTTTTGTATAGCTTATTTTATTATGACACGACAATCCTCTTCGCAAGTTACAAGTATGTTTGCGGTGAATATAAAAGATATCGATTATATGTTATCTATTATGCCAGTCTTTCTTACATGCTTTCTTTTGTATCAAATTGCCTTTGAAGAAGAACGCCAAGAAAGTTGGAAAACATTGTTGGTGTATCCAGTTGGGCAAGGAAAGCGTATCTTTGCGAAACTACTTATATTGTTGTTGATGCAAATCCCCATTATGTTGTTGTCTTTCATTGTGTACTTTATACTTCATCAAAGTTTCAGTATGATGTTATTTCATTATGCACTGTGTGTACAATTGATTTATTTGTTGAGTTTTATGTACTATACATTTGTGGTATCTAATGGATATCTGGATCAAGGCGGCTCCATTATAATTTTAAATGTATTAAAAACTACGACACCGATTTTTTTGCTTTTCTGTATCTTAAATACAAGTGCTTGGATGCGTGCTTTTCATCAAATATGGTGGTTTGTTTGTATTTGTTTTGTGTTTATGATATTTGTTTTATTTCGCTTTCATGATGAACTTATGCGACGTAAATTGTACAGAGAGACAATTTTATATAAAGTATTTGGTGGGATTGCCTCAAATTCTTTACAAAGTATGTTAGTGGATGTGAAAGATATGTTGGATAAGCTGTTGCAATCCCTTCTAAAATTGTACGCAAGAAATTCTAAGAAGCGATGGAAGAGCGCTGCCGCAATAGAAGTTGGTTTGAAGTTGAATGGATTTTATGTACTCATTGGAGTCATTTGTTTGCTTCTGTGGAAAAGTAGTGAATGGATATTCTTTTTGTTACTTGCCATCATAGCATTCATATATGTTCTCATAAATTGTATGAAAGAGCGTAAAAGAATACAAAGTGTTCGCATTATACCAAAAGAAAACACCTGAATTTTCAGATGCTTTTTTCTATACTGGTCGAATTTTTTCTAAGAATTTTTCAATGCGTTCTAGAGCTTCTCGGATATGATCGATACTATATGCATAGGAAACACGAATAAATCCTTCTCCAGCATCACCGAAAGCAGTGCCTGGAACACATGCAACTTTTTGATCATTCAATAACTGCACGCAAAACTCATCGCTATTTAAACCAGTGGAGCGTATATCAGGGAAGATATAGAATGCTCCTTGTGGTAAATGTGTAGGCAATCCTAAACGATTAAATCCTTTGGTAATAAAGTTTCTGCGAGCCATATAGGATTCTTTCATTTCTAATACATGAATATCTCCATTTCGCAATGCTTCGATTGCTCCATATTGTGCTGCAGTAGGTGCAGACATAATAATGTATTGGTGAATTTTGTTCATCGCTTTTGTGAATGTTTCATTCGCAACTACATAACCTAGTCGCCATCCTGTCATCGCATAAGCTTTTGAAAAACCACTGATGATAATGACTTGATCCTTTATCTCTTTAAATGATGCTAAGGAACAGAATTCGCCTTCATAGGTTAACTCTGCATAAATTTCATCACTAAGAACAATCAATTCATGTTTCTTAATAATCGGAATTAATTTTTCATAGTCTTCCTTTGTCATAACGCCACCTGTTGGGTTACTAGGAAAGTTCAATAAAATGGCTTTCGTTTTTGGTGTAATTGCGGCTTCTAGTTTTTCTGGAGTCAGTTTAAATTGATCTTCATGACTAAGCTTTACATGTACCGGAGTACCACCTAATAATTCTACACTTGGTGTGTACGCTACATAGCTTGGTTCCATTAGGATGACTTCTTCTCCTGGATTTACAATAGCGCGCATTGCGATATCGATTGCTTCACTACCTCCAACTGTAACAATTACATTTTTTACTGGATCATATGTTAAATTAAAACGACGTTTTAGATAATCACATATCTCTTCACGTAATTCGAGTAGACCTTGATTTGCAGTGTAGTGAGTTTTTCCTGCTTCTATGGAATAAATTGCTGCTTCACAAATATGCCATGGGGTATTAAAATCAGGTTCACCTACTCCAAGTGAAATAACGCCTTCCATCTCGCTAGCTAAATCGAAATACTTACGTATTCCACTAGGCTTAATGGTTTCTACATGTTTACTTAAAAATTTTTCATACATTATGGAGTCACAACCAATCTCTCACTAGGGCGTTCTTCTTCATCAAAAACAACACCATTTACTTTATATTCTTTTAAGACAAAGAAGGTAGATGTAGAGACAACATTCTCTGTTGTGGCTAATTTAGCACCTACGAAGTTGGAAATCTCCTGCATCGTTCTTCCGTATATAATCACGATAAACTCGCTTTTTCCACTCATCAGATACATGGTATCTACTTCAGGATAGCGATAGATGTTCTTGGCGACACGATCATAGCCAAAATCACGCTCTGGAGTAACATCAACCTCGATTAATGCCATGACTTTGTCCTTGCTTGTCTTATCCCAATTGATGATCGTATGATAACCACAGATAATTTTTTTCTTTTCAAGTTCATTCATCGTATGAATGACACTTTCTTCATCTTCTAATAGCACATCAGCCAAATCTCTAGTTGAATAACGTGCATTTGTTTCCAATAAAGAAAGCAACAATTCTTTTTTCATCCTGTTTCCACCTTTCTTACTTGATATAATATATTTATTGTAAACCATTATGTTGAATTGGTAAACAAAATAAATAGGGTATTATGGAAATCGTAAGATATATTTAGAAGAAATTAACGATAATTCGCATCAAATGAGAGTGTTTTGTAAAATAGGTTGAATTTTTAGAAAAAGGTTGTAAAATAAAATTATAGAGAACATACTACAAGCTAAGGAATACTTCCATATCTCCCATCATAAACTAGGGGGATGAAGGTACTATAAAATTAATGAAATTTCCATTTATCTCACAAAGAAGTTCAAAGAAAGGAGGGAAACTATGGCAATTTATGATATTTTGTGTGGAATAAAAGATATAAGGGAGTCAGAAACAGGGAAGTGTGAGTTTAATGGATATCTAGAAGATTATTTATCTGTTCTTGAAGCAGATGATGAAAAGAAAGATATTCATGATGAATTAGCTGCACTTCTTGAATTGAGTGATGATTTAAAGATTTGTGTGAATTTGGGGTTGGATATCAATAAAGATGCAATTGCAAATCAAATCATTCGTTATAAAGACTCATTCAAGCTACCATCAGGCACAATACGCTGTCCATATGTCATATATGGATCATTTGAAACGTATCAAAAAGCAATCATACTTACCTTGGGAGATAAAGAAGAATATGTAATCGCGAAGGCGTTATATTATGTAATGAGTGAGCCAGAGAATGAATTTGAAGGAACACGTAATGAAATTATAGCGTTTGCGATGAATGAAACAAATCAACAACGTATGGTAGAGGCAGCTGAAGCCTTCTTCATACAGAATAAAAAAGCAGGAATTGTACAACGTGATTTAGATGCTAAAATCTTTGAGAACTATGATGAAATGTATACCTTAGCAAATAAAATTTCAACAGATCTCACTTCCCAATTACCAAGTAAATTAGTAGAATGCGAAGAAAAAGAGAATTGTATCAACCACATCATCGCTACATGGTTCCTCATGAAGAAGTTTTCTTATGTACAATATATGATGGATAAAAACAACCTAAATAAAGTACATGAAGGAAATGTGAAGAAACAAAGACAAGCCGCAAAAGAGAAATGTGACGCAATCAGTTTTGTATCTTTTAGCGAGTTATGGAGAATGGTAAAAGAGATTTAGAATATGTTCAAATGAAAGAGTAAAAATCCATAAAACGATTTAAACTCTTTTTTTTCGCTGATTTTGTAACCTTTTATATAAAAAATTCGTATTATTTATGACAAATACAAAAAAATACCCTATAATTAAAAAATAAATATCATAAAGAGGGGATTGTATGAGTCTGTTTAATAGAAATCCAGGTGTAAGACCAACATGCGAAGAGGTAATTGAACTATATAGTGATATGGTTTATAAAGTTGCGTTAAGCACTATGAAAAATGAATCTGATGCGCAAGATATCTATCAAGAGGTTTTTTTACGTTATGTAAAATATAATACATCTTTTGAATCCTTGGAACATGCAAAAGCTTGGTTTCTACGTGTTACGCTAAATTGTTGTAAGAGTGTATTTACTTCGAAAAAGCAAAAAGAGAATATTCCATTGGAAGTGGATATTCCGGTAGAAAACAAAGCAGATAGTGGAATACGGTATTTGGTGGGTGAATTAGAAGAAGCATATCGCATCGTTATTCATTTGTTTTATTATGAAGAACTATCGATAAAAGAGATATCGAGTATCCTTGGAGATAGTGAAAGTGCAGTAAAAACACGATTATCAAGAGCAAGAGTAATGTTAAAGGAAAAGTGGGAGGAAACATATGTTTGATAAATATAAAGATGAATATAGTGACATTCATGTGCCACTTGATGTAAAGACAAAAACACTTTTGAAAATGAAAGAGGAAGAAGAAAAGAAACGTAAACGTTGGAAACCAGCAGCATTTGCATTCGCATCATTTGCGATTGGTTGTTTCGTATTCTTCATGATACCAAAAGATAGTACAAATAGTTATACAGAATTTAAGGTTGGCAAGACAGTAGAACAGGTAACTGTAGAAGATGGTAAGCTTTATTTTGAAAAAGATGATGGACAACATCGCACCTTTGGGCAAAGTGAGGAAGTCACCTTGAAAACGATTGATAAAAATAGTGCCTATCAATTTAGTAAAGAAACCATTGAACCTTTTACACTAGATGGGTACTCACTATCATCCAAACGGTATTATGGGTATTTAGAAAAGGATATTATGAAACAAGTGGAATGGCATTTTGCTTATCAACAAGATACTAAAGAATTGAATGTTCGCTATATCAGTCCCTATCAAGAAATCACTACCAATTCTACATTACATGGTAGAGAGATAGCGATTTACTATAGTGAAGATGAAATTATGCAATATGATGTTTACTTTAATGCTGGAAAAGGTATGTATCATATAACGGGAAATCACATGGAACAAGAAGAGTTTTTAAAGAGTTTAACAGAAATCATAAAAAAAATAAAATAATTTGTAACCTTTCCAATATGTGGAAAGTGTTATTAGTGAAAAAAGGAGATGAAGGATATGAAAAAGGGTATATTTAATAAGACATTATTGTCTTCACTAATGATCGCAAGTGTGTTTACAATGAATGGGTGTGGAAGTAATGCGGATGATGCAAATAAGGTGGATGCTAAAAAATTAACGCAGGATATTGCGAAGAAATATGCAAAAGAAGAAACCGTCGCATATAAAGAGAAGAAAGCAAATGTTAAGCGTGATGAAAGCTTTGATTTTGAAGTTTCTGCAGAAGCAAAAGAAATCTTTAAAGGAATTACAACACAATGGACAGATATCATTGGTGTATATCGTGATAGCAATTTAACACAAGAAGTATCAATCAAGGCAACACAAAGCGATACAGGTGTTACTTATTCACCATATCGTAAACCAGTATTTGCCTTAGCGGATGAAGAGCGTGGTGGAATTCTTTATGATCAGGGAGAATGGAATGACTGGGGAAATGCACAACAATATTATATTGTTCAAAAATACAATTTACAGACTGGTGAAAAATTAGAAAAACCTGAGGTTACCTTATTTACTATTGGTACTGAAATCAAAGATACTCCACAAGTTAGCTTTTATGTAAATGAGAACGGTGTTGGTGGATTAAAATGGAACAAAATTAAAGGTGCTACAGAATATGCAATTGTACAAGTAGATGAAGGGAAAGATGGAAAAGCATCGAAAAGATACGTAAAAACCATCGCAACTGTAAAAGAAAACAAATGGGAAGATACAAGCAGTAATACTGAAGATATCAATAAGAATTTCCGTACAACGTATGGTAAATCTTTAGATACATATTTTGAAGAACAAAAGAAAATCAATGAAAATGTTAATGCTGAAGATATCGCGAAAACCCAATTTGATGGTGAAAGTGATTTTGATAAAGAGTATAATAAATACTTCGCAGTTATCGCTTTAAATGACAAAGGTACTTCTAAAATCAGTAATATGCTAGATAAGCGTATGCTTGCCAATCAGGTGCCAATTCAAGTTGCAAGCTATATGAACGAGGGTGGTATCAAACCTAGTGGTAAAAACTCAAAAGTGACAGTAGATCGTGATATCATGATGACTTCTACACATGTTTGGGTAGTTATGGCAAATGGAAATGTTACACAAAAACTAGTGCTTTATGATACAGCAAAAGTAAAAGAAGATGTTGCGCATTATTATACATATGAAGAAGATGAAAATGGAGATGTTAAAAAAGATGAAAATGGAAATCCAGTAAACTTCTCATCTGAAGATGTTCCATGTCTATCTATTCCATTCACGATTGAAGGGACTTCCTATAAAGGATATGCTCAAGTATTACAATATGACAAGGAAAACTATAAGAAGCAACTAAAAGAATTAAAAGCACGTCAAGAAAATCTTCGTGATCGTACAGGGGATATTGAGAAAGATGTTCGTTTAAACGATAGTACAGAAGAAGAGGAAGAAAAGGCAGAAACCTTATATAATGATTATACAATCTATGCTTCTAACGGCTTATCAGAATACTTGGCGTTACAAATGTTAAATGGTCAGATTCGAGTAAATCTTGATGAATTCAAGGAAGCGATGGACCAAGAGTACTTGTTGGATGCTTGGTATGAAGCAATCTATCAAAACCCATTAACATTAGGTGTGCGTGGAATATCTTATGACGCTAAAAATAACGATGTACTTATCAGTTATGATCAAGATTCTAAAACACAAAGAACAAAACAACAAGAAATAGTAACAAAAGTAAAAGAAGTAAACAAAAGTATCATTAAAGAAGGTATGAGTGATCTTGAAAAAGAAACTGCAATCAATGATTATTTATGTGCAAATGCAGAATATGATGATGCGGCATTAGAAAACGCTGAGAAGAATAATTTCAAAAAAGTGGATGAAGAATTTAACGATTCCTTCACTGCTTATGGAATTTTAATTAATGGAAAAGGTGTTTGTGCAGGATATGCGGGAGCATTCAAACTACTTGCGGATGATGCAGGATTAAAGAATGTAGTTGTGACAGGATACCTTCAAGGAAGTTTACCACATGCTTGGAACCGTGTTTCATTAGATGAAGAATGGTATACATTAGACACAACAAACAATGATAATGAATACTACAAAAACGGATTGTTTAATCTATCAGATTATGAAGCCGCAACTGTATTAAAAGAAGATACTTTGTATGTGATGGACAGTGATTTGGCAAACTTTAAGGCTAGTACAGATAAGAATGAATTCTATCGTGTAAATGGCAAGTACTTTGCGCAAAGCGATGTTGCAAGCAAACTAGCACAAGATATTACAGCAAATGGTTCTGCAACTTATCGTACGGATGTATCTTTAACAGAAGATCAATTTTATGAAATCGCAAAAGAAGTAATTCAATTAACAGGAACTGCAGATTTACAAGGTGGTTATTTCTTAGGCGTTATTTATATCTCAAAATAGACAACATGCAAAAAAGAGAAGCGAAAGCTTCTTTTTTCGTTCACTATCCTTTCTGTTTACTTTTACATATTTACTATAAAGTTTGTTGATTTTTTAGGAATTTTAAAATTCATCTCGTATAGGTAAAGTGTAAGAACAAAAAAGGAGATGATATATATGGCTTCAAAAGATGTAACAAAAGTAAGCTATAAAAATGATGTGTTCTTCAAATTCGCCCTATCTTCACAAGATGAAGATTCCAAAATGATTCGTCACTTTATGATTAAGGAAATTACAGGGATTGATCCGGTAGATAGTATTGTGGTAAATCCTGAAATGGATCCAGAAGCACTTGCAGGTAAGAAAATCATATTGGATGTACACGTAAAAGACATCCATGGAAATGAATATGACATGGAGATGCAAGTTGAAGGATTACTCACAAATTTAACGAATCGATTTGAGTATTATGGCGCAAAGATTTTAGAGAAACAACTAAAAGAAGGAGAGGATTATTTAGATTTAAAACCAGTGTATCAAATTATCTTTATGGATAACTATTCAGAAGATAAAGGGAAACTGATTATGAAGTATCAAATGAGAAATGAAGAAGGAAAGGTTGAAAGTACACATGCCTTAATACATAGAACGTACATACATTTACCAGTGATAAACGACATTGTAAAGACGAAAAAGACAGCAGGATTAACAGCTTTTGAACAAATGTGTTATCTCTTTAAAAACAATGAAGACGATGATATAATAAAGACAAAGGAAAGCGTGGTGAGAAAGCTTATGGAAAAACATGAACGAATGAGCGATAATGAACAAATATGGACACTCGCAGAACAAATCCAGATGGCGGAAGCACAACAAAAAGCTATTCAACAAGGATACTATGATGAAGGAATAAAAATAGGTGAAGAAAAAGGATATAGTAAGCTTTTGAATCAATTCATTCAAACTAAATTTAATATAGATGCATCTTCATGGTTATCAACCTTAACCATGGAGCAACTACAACAAGCATCGCAATTACTAATGAACGCTGAAACATTTAATGAAATACAAAACGCTATATAATTATTATGATTTGATATACAGACAAGACACGATCTTGTCTTTTTTCTTGGAAAAAATATAAGAATGTGGTACATTAAGTTTATTCGATTGGAGATGAAACTATGAAGCATTGTTTTGCATGCGGACATAAATTGGAAATGAGAGAATTGGAACATGAGGGTATGACACCTTTTTGTCCAAACTGTAAAGAATTTCGTTTTCCAATATTTAATACGGCAGTTTCTATGGTTGTGGTAAATCCAAAGGAAGATAAAATTCTAATGATTCAACAATATGGTAGAGAAAGCAATATCTTAGTCGCGGGTTATGTGAATAAGGGAGAAAGTGGAGAAGATGCTCTTCGAAGAGAGATGGAAGAAGAGATAGGACGCAAGGTTATCAAGCATCGCTTTATGAAAACAGAATATTTCCCTAAAAGTAATACTCTTATTTGGAACTTTGCGGTTATGATTGATAGTGAAGATTTAAGTGGTGTATGTGAATGGGAAGTAGATAAAGCTACCTGGTTTACATTTGAAGAGGCAAAGGAAAGCGTAAAACACGATTCTTTGGCAGAACGTTTTTTATATTATTTCTTTAAGAAGTATGAAACAAAAACAGGAGACTTTTTTGAGTAAAAGCTCCTGTTTATTCATGTGTACATTCAACATCTAGAAATATATCTTCCAAGAAAATAGGAATGCAAGTACCGTTGCTTAGCTCAGATAGATCTTCGTCAATAGAATGCTTACTAACGTATTCATAATATACTTGTTCTTGATATTCTTTTGTCGTTACTTCAATATCATGTTGTCGAAAATAATAATCGAATTTTCCAATAAGGTCATAAGAGAACTCAATTGCATATCTTTGCATTTGTACGCGTTTTGTAAATACAGCTTCACTTAAGGCAGTGGATACACTTTTAGAGTAAGCGCGTATCAAACCACCAGCGCCTAACTTTATACCACCAAAATAACGTACAGTGATGGCAAGCGTATCTTGCATAAGCTGTTTACTTAAACATTCCAACATGGGAACCCCTGCAGTACCAGAAGGTTCTCCATCATCATTGCTTCTTTGGATTTCATTATGTTCTCCAATGATGAATGCATAACAATGATGATTTGCGTTAGGATGTTCTTTTTTTATATTTAAAATGATAGCCTTGGCTTCTTCTTCACTTGTTACAGGATAAAGATAACAGATAAATCTGCTTTTTTTAATGTCTATTTCTTCTATATGTGTTTCTTTTAAACGATACATATTATCACCATTGTTATTATAACATGAACCCTTTTATTCAAAATGCTTTTGTTTCAAATGTTTTGTCTTCTTTACGAGTTCTTCGTGGTAGAAGTAGTTTGTATACTGGATATTGTTGTTTTCGCAATATTGTGCAATATCTAGTGAGAGTTCTTTCCAATAGGTCATATCTTTTTTTACATAAATACGTTGATATACATCATGTAGATGAGGGTACTTTTCATCTATATAAGATAGAATAGTTTGTTTATAGGAACCTCTTAGATTCAAATTTTCAAACCAAAATTCATCGATATATTCTTTGCTAGTCTCCATAATCTTTTGATAGTCTGTAATGCCTGGAAATATTGGAGACATAAATAAAATGGTATAGATTCCTTGTTCATGTAGTGTTTTTAGGGTATGCAAACGATCTTGTATAGAAGACGCTTGATCCATATCTTCTTTGAATTGTTCATCTAGGGTGTTGATAGACATGGACACACGGACATTCTTACATTGTTTTAACAACTCAATATCACGTAAGATTAAGGATGATTTTGTAGATATTCCTAGCTCACAATCGATACCTATTAGCTGTTTTAGAATGTTCTGTGTAACACAATAGGTAGCTTCGTATGCATTATAACAATCTGTGACGGAAGAAAGAAAAACACTATGATGTTCTAATTTCTTCGTGTTGATTGGATTTTCACACTGTTTGATATCAACAAAGGTTCCCCATTCTTCTAAATGTCCACTAAATCGCTTCATAAAGCTTGCGTAACAGTATTTACAACCGTGAGGGCATCCAACATAGGGGTTAATCACAAAGTCGCAGGTAGGTAGGTTAGACTTGCTTACTAAATCTTTTACATTTTTAATTTGAACTTTCATAGGTATCTCCTTTATATAGAAAGCTATCCAATGGATAGCTACTTGAATTCAATAAATTTTACTTCCCCTGGTTCAAAAGAAAGAGGTAGATTTCCTAATGCGTCCAAATCAATATCATGAACATAAGGATCACAAGTAGAAAAAATCTGTTGTACATGTTCTACGTTGAATGCGAACTCTGGAAATATATTGTCGGTGTGTATATGTAATACATTTCCTGTATGCACATGTACATTACAAACAACCATCAATGCTTTATCTTCCTTCAAGAAGGTAAATCCAATACCTAAATCTTTAGGAGAATCAAACCAAACTGGGATTGCATATTGTGCATTACAAATCACATCCAAGTATGCTTTTCTAATCTTTGTAATTTTCTCTAATAAATTTGGTAATATAGATAAATCATCAGAAAGATAATTAAAATAGTAATGATCCAAATAAGGTTGACGACGATATCGATCATCTTCTTTAGGTAAAGAATATGTATATGCTTGATCTCCATATTCGGATAATTGTAAAGGTTGCACATCGTATGATTCTATTCCATTTAACATCATAGGAATGGTATTTGGTAAGAAGTGATTCATAATGGTTAAGGTAATTGCTAATTGTTTACCATTTTCTAGACAACTAATACGTCTTGCGTCATAAAATTCCGCTGCCGCAAACATTGGACAAGCATTCCCTTTGGCTTGATAGGCGAAGTTATGGAACTTATACTCCCATATATTGCTTTCTTCATATCCACTTTTTCCACTGATCATATCGTACCCTTTTTTTATCCAAGCTTCACTTTGTGCACTTTGTGTTTCTTCTGCTATCATGACAAAATGAGGGTTAAACTTGCGAGCCGTTTGTACAAATTCAACTTGTAGTTTTTCAGGTAAAAGATAAGGTTTTTCTAAATAGATACCATCAATATGAAATGTTGTTTGTAACCAAGTAATGTTTCGATTCAATTGATTCCAACATGTACGAATAGCTTTCTTTCCAGGATATAAATCAGGACGAATGCGATCTTGCATCATAACGAAGTCATCTTCATAGAAACGAAGTATGGTGGTATCTACATCAGCTATGACATTCGCATTGATTTGATCCACAATGGATGGAGCACAAACAACATTATGCTTTGTTTGGAGTTCTTCCAAAGAAGATGCTTTATCTCCTTTATTCAAATTATGAAAGTGTGCAATGTGTTGTATTACATCATCGCTTTTATATAAGTCTTTTAATGTATACGAGAAAGGTAATGTATTTTGGGGAAGTGAGTGACAAATTGGAGCATGATAATCTTTTTCATAAGATTCTTCAATCCAATAGAACCAATCTGGATGTTTTGCAATATAGGCATTATTTCTTGCCATCTTTGCAGGACAATACTCAACAATCACTTTCATTCCTAGCACATGACTTGCCTCAACAAATGCCGCAAACTGTGCTTCTACACTCATGGATTTTAAAATAGGATCTCCTAGTTGTTCATCGATTTTTTGAAAATCTACAACAGCTTCTTTACATGCATAATCATGAGCTTTTTGTGTTTTCCCAAGGGCAAAAGGTTGATGTAGTAAAATCGTATCGATTCCCATTCTCTTTAACAGTGGTAAAAGCGCAATGCTTTTTAAAAAGGTGCCATTGTCTGATAAATGATATAAATTATCATTTGAAATATAATCATCACGATCGTGATCCCATGAAGTTGCACAACGTATCATAAGAGAATATACACTAGCTTTTGATAGCCAAGAACTATCCTCTGTTGATACCGTTGAACAAAGTTCTCCCTTACCTTTAAACATTTGATCCAACGTGTACGCGTAAAAGGAATAAGGGTTCACAATCAATTGTTTATTTCTTAATTTACGTACATAACGAAATCCAAAATGATTCCAAGATTCAGGAATTACATAATTATATGTGTCTTGTTTATGCAATGCTTCTTCATGATGCAATGTGTCTATCATAAGCTGTAGGTTTTTCATAGAGAAAGCCTCCTTATTGTTGTGTGTAGTATGTTTTTGTACAATTCTATTTCTATTTTATCATTTCGACAATGTTTTTTGAAGAAGGTTTCTATAATCTTATTGATTGGGAGTGATAAAATGAAAAAAGTGATACTTATATGCGCATTTGCTTTGTGTTTCAGTGGTTGTTCTTTACAGGGAGAGCCTTCTAGTGTACTCGATAGCCAAAATCACTTTCAAATAGAAGAAGACGCAAGCCTTCATATTCGGATGGATGATAGTGCCTATGCTAGTGCGATACGCAATCTATGGGATACAACATTTCCAAAACATAAAGGTGCACTTAGTATTCACTGTGATACTTCCAAAGATTTTTCTACCTATGATATTGATTACCTTCAGGACACGCAAATTGCTAAGCGAAAGGAGAAGCTTTACAATATTGAACACGTTCAAGAACATATAGAATTGCCAGTAGAAGATTACTTACAGAAAGATGAAGACTATTTTCTACCAGTAGATGGAAGAGGACTTGTTTTCCTATACAACGAAGAAGCGCTCATTGCGCGAGGGGGAAGTATACAAAATATGGAAAGCTTTGAAACGATGAAATCCCTTGGAAATCATGTTTACTATCATAATCGAAATGCTGAGTATGTGTACCCTTTTTTGCATACAGAAGAGGACCAAGAAGAAGATACATGGTATGAGAACTTAGAAGCTTATCGCAATCTTAATAAAGATAATGAATTCCTAGATGATCAATATGAAATGTCATCCTTTTATAAGGATGGTTATATTTGTGGTCTTGTACAAAATGATGGAACATATCAACTCACAGATCTATATCGAAAAGGAAAGCTTCACTTTAAAAGCATGCCAACGTATCACTCACAGTCCTTTTCTCCTATTGTCGATACCTATGGCTTTGTAGTATATAAAACTACGAAGTATCCAGGTGCCGCAAGTGCATTCCTACAACTTGTGCGAAGTGAAAGTGGAATGAAACTTCTTCTAAAACATACATCGAAAACACCCCTCATCGCAAAGAAAGCACTTGAAGATTTCTTTGTGTATGATCGAAGCAGAAAAGAATTGATGGAAGCACTTAATGAGAGTCAATTGCGTAATTCCAAGATACTTGCCAAGATGAAAAAGGAAAACTTCTATAGTACCATTCAAAATGCTATGTATACAAAAGAAAGCAATGAATCGTTTATAAAAAAAATGAAGGATGATATAGAATCATTTTTGTAAGGAGTTGTTTTAGATATTATCAAAAAAGGAATCCTGTGAGATTCCTTTTCTATCAGATATTATTGTTCAAATAAGATATCTTTCATAGTATACATACCTGGAACTTGTTTGCATGCAAATTGTGCAGCACGAATCGCCCCATTTACAAAGATTTGTTTACTATTGGCAGTATGTTTAATTTCTAAGATTTCATCTTCACCGAAGAAATATACGCTGTGTTCTCCAGCAACACTTCCACCACGAACAGCATGTACACCAATTTCTTTTTGACGTTTTCCTACAAATCCATTTCTTCCATGAACTTCTTTATAAGCATGGGTAGGATTCATTGTTTGAATCAGCATTTTTGCAGTTCCACTTGGAGAGTCCTGTTTTTGATTGTGATGTTTTTCCACAACTTCTATATCAAAGTTTTCTTCCAACATTGGAGTTACAAGTTTTAGCATTTCTTGGAATACTGCGACTCCAAGAGAGAAGTTTGCTTGAAAAACGATCGGTGCTAGTGTTCCAAGTTCTTCAATCTGCTTGATTTGCAAGTCGTTATGACCTGTTGTACCACAGATGTATGCACTTTTGTGCTCTTTGATAAATGGATAGATCCAGTCTAAGTTATTAGGATGCGAGAAATCAATAATGACATCTACATGTTCTTGTAACTTTGATAGATCAGGATGATTGGTACCATCCGCAATCATAACGACTTGCATATCTTCTTTTTTCTCTATGGTATTTACTACGAGTTTCCCCATATTTCCAAAACCAACAACTAATACATTTATCATAGATTTACACCTTTAAGAGCTTTCCCCATCATAACTTTATGATCTTCACTCATTTCACATAATGGTAAACGGTATCCACCAACTGCTTTTCCCATTTGGTTCAATGCTTCTTTTACTGGAATAGGATTAACTTCGATAAACAATGCATGAATCAAATCCATATATTTGATTTGTGCATCTAAAGCGGCTTTATGATTTCCACTTAAATAGTCCATGACCATATCATGAGTTTCTTGTGGTACTACATTTGCTAATACAGAAATTACTCCACTTCCTCCCATGGATAGAACTGGAATAATCATGTCATCATTACCAGAATACATAACGAATTTATCATTTAAGCAGTGTGCAATATCTGCGATATAAGACATGTTTCCACTAGCTTCTTTAATTCCACAAATATTAGGATGTTTACTTAATGTTTCAATTGCCTCGGGAGAAATAGAACATCCTGTTCTTCCTGGAATGTTGTACATAATAATTGGTTTATTGACAGCATCTGCAACTGAAGTAAAGTGACGAATCATTCCTTCTGCATTTGCTTTGTTGTAATAAGGCGCTACAACTAACAAGGCATCTGCACCCATTTCTGCATACTCAATACTCTTATCAATCGCAATCTGCGTACAATTAGAACCACTTCCTACCATAACTGGAATACGTCCTTGAATGGTCTCTAGTGTACATTTTACAACTGCATCATCCTCTTCATGTGTCATAGTTGCGGATTCACCAGTTGTTCCTAATACAAGAATTGCATCTGTTTTATTTTCCACATGCCATTCTAAAAGTTCTTTTAATTTTTCAAAATTTACGGTTCCATCTTCATGGAATGGTGTAACAAGTGCTACAATACTTCCTTTTACATTAAACATAAGATGTTCTCCTTTTCGCGTTCTTACGCAATTATAAATCAAAAGCTTTAGCTAATACTTCTACCGCTTGTAGTTTATCTTTCTCTTCGATTGTTAATGAGATAGAAATTTCAGATGAAGTAATCATATAGTAAGGGATTTGATGTTCACTTAACGTTGTTAATACCTTTGCGGCAATCCCGCTATGAGTAGAAATTCCTACTCCAATAACAGATAATTTCACAAATCCCAACAATCTTGAAATTGGATATTTTGAATTTAGTTTATCAATGTTCTTAACGATGACATCACTTTGTTTTGTATTACAATAGAATTGAAAGTTTACTTTTCCATCGTGTGTCAAATGCTGAGAAATTGTATCAAGGTTGATATCTAAGTCCGCTATCATGCGAAACAATTCTCCTAAGAATACACCATCGTTTGGCAATTCGTTGACACGCATAATCGCATAATCATCTTTTACACTGATGCCGGTAATAGGCATATCTTCTAAGTTCTTTGTTGTCTCCATAATATACGTTCCTTTTCTCTCATCTTTTTCCAAAGCTTTTCCTAAAAATAATTTAACTCCATATTTACTAGCAAGTTCTACACTTCTTGTCTCTAAGACACCAGCACCAAGGCAAGCCATCTGCATCATTTCGTTATAGGTAATTTCATGTAGTAACTTTGCTTGTTTATACATTCTTGGATCAATGGTATACACCCCGTTTACATCCGTATAGATACGACATTCCCATCCAAGTTTCGCTGCCAACGCTACCGCAGTAGTATCAGAACCTCCTCTTCCAAGAGTCGTTATTTCACCATGTTCTGTAGCACCCTGAAATCCAGCAACTACAACCACTTTTCCATCATCCAAATGCTTTTGCAGTGTACTAATTTCAATATCTTTAATACGTGCATGTGCATGATGATTGCTTGTGATAAAACCACACTGATATCCCGTTAATGAAATAGCACTTACACCCAAAGCATCAATGGCCATCGCCAATAAAGTAATGGTACGTTGTTCTCCTGTAGACAACAAAGAATCCATTTCACGCTCATTTGTACTACCAATTTCATTTGCCATTTCAATCAGCTTATTTGTTGTTTTCCCCATGGCACTCGCCACAATAATTACATTATGTCCAGCGCGTTTCATCTCTACAGCATGAGCGGCAATTGCCTTAATTTGATCAATCGTCCCTACGCTTGTTCCACCATACTTCTCTACTACATTCATACATTAATTGCCTCATCACATTCCAAATCACATAAATCTTCAAAGCTTTCTCTTTTCACAACCACTCTTGCTTTGCCATCTTTCACAAAAACCACGGCAGGTTTTGATAGACGATTATAGTTACTTGCCATACTGTATCCATAAGCACCAGTTGTATAAAGGATCAATAAATCATTTTGTTGAGCCTTTGGTAACATTACATCTTCAATAAGGATATCTCCAGACTCACAACATTTTCCTGCAACTGTTACTTTTTCTATTTTTTCTTCGTTCATACGGTTCGCAATATCACAAGCATACGCTGCTTGATATAATGCAGGACGAATGTTATCGCTCATCCCACCATCCACAAAGATATATTTTTTATTTTCTGTTTCTTTTTGATACCCAATGCGATATAAGGTAGAACCAGCTTCAGCCACAATGCTACGTCCTGGTTCAATCATAATCTTAGTTAAAGAAAGGTTATATTTCGCTTTCTCTTCTTTACAAGTTGTAAGGATTGTTTTGCATACTTCCTGTAAAGGAATTGGATGATCATCACTTGTGTAATATGCCGCAAATCCACCACCAAGATTTAAAGCGTGAATTTCTAAGCTATATTCTTTTTGCATATCATCTACAAACTTCGCAAGTGTTTGTATTTCCGCAACATAAGCATCTTTATCAAAGATTTGAGATCCGATATGAGAATGGAATCCTTCAAATGTAATCTGTGGTGTAGATGTTAATGTTTTGATCATATCCGCAATTTGTTGTTTCATAGTTATAGAAGTTCCAAACTTACTATCCAAATGTGCAGTTACAATATATTTATGCGTATGTGCTTCCACTCCTGGATTCACACGCAACATTGTTTTAATTGATTTCCCACTTTGACGAACTGCCTGTACTAGCATTTCGCATTCCATAGCGTTATCCACCACAATGGTACCAACTCCATAAGTTAAAGCCATTTGAAGTTCTTCATAAGATTTGTTATTTCCATGGAAATACACACGTTCCATTGGAAAGTTTGCTTGTTTCGCAGTAAATAATTCTCCACCACTTACAACATCTAAACACAATCCATAAGCACTTACTAACTCAATCAAAGCCTTACAAGTAAAAGCCTTAGATGCATATAGTACTTCCGTTTCGAACTCATCACTTTGAAAAAGTTCATAGAATTGACTCATTTTCACAGTAATTTTGTTTTCATCATAAATGTACAATGGTGTACGGCAAGTATTTGCCAACTGTTCAACAGATACACCAGATATTTCTAATACGTTCTTGTCCATAAGGTCACCTCATCTATATAAAAAGTCAGTAAGTAGAAATGCATCACTTACTGACTATCGCTTTATATCGATTGGAAAGTAAGATAGCACATCTACAGTACTGTAGACAGTTCTACGGATATTCTCCATAGACCCACCATTTTCCTATGCCTAAGAAAACAGTTCGGCAAATTTGCTTCTATCTTAGATCGTTACCTGCCGGTTCCCTAAGATATTGTCGCATTCGCACCTCTATCAAATTCACACGTATCATAACACTATCTATGCAAAAAAACAATAGTTATATGAAAGAAATGCCCATTATTTCATAAATTCTGAAAAATGTTACATATTCAATAGAGGTTTCTCTCAACTATAGTACCATGAACCATGTAATCAATACATACAGAAATAAACATTCTTGTTAAGAAAATGTAAATGTGAGCATCATTTCTCTTACAAATAAAAAAGATGAAGCCTATGCCTCATCTCAAGGATCCTAGAAAGTAAAATACTAAAATTACAATCCCTAATATAATCGCAGTAAATAAGACCGTTCGAAAGGTAAAGACTTCATTGAAGACATCTTCATTTTCATTTCGCATGACATCGAATATTTCTTGTTGTTGTTTGTCATCTAGGTGTTTTTCTTGCGAATGGAGATTCTCCTGATCCATCTTCTCACCCCTCCACACTACATTGTTAAATTTGTATCCATATTATACCATAAGCTTTTTAAAATTGTTGATTTCTAACAAAACCGTAATAAAGTTTATATAAAGAAAAAAGAACGGTATTACTCTCCGTTCTCAAATGATACCATGTTTTTTGAAACAATGATAAATTCCATCTTCCTTACTAGAGGTCGTTTGTTCATCACTTAATCGAATCAATTCCTTATTTGCATTTGCCATGGCGACTCCACAATGTGCATGTAAAATCATATCTACATCGTTCATACTATCTCCAATCGCAATGGTATCACAAACAGGAATATGGAAATAATCAAGTAGGATATCCATACCCGTTGCTTTAGAAATATGGGCACACGTAATTTCTCCATTGATAATAGGGTTTTCATCCACGCCATGCAACGTCAATTTCAAGTGAGAAGATAAATTTTCTTGAACTATTCGACAGGCATTCTGCTCTTTCGCAAAAATAGCAATCTTTAAAATTTGTTCATAATCTTTATCCTGAAATTGTTGATAGGGTAACATATGAACACTTGCCATATATTGTCTAGCTAATTCACTATTCATATCCATTTCATTTTTAAATAAATCGTGAAAGAAGGAGAACCCCGTCTCATCTAAGAAGGAATCTCGTATCCCTTCAAGATTGAATCCTACATGATGTTTTTGTAATAGTTTAATAACATCTACAATATCTTTTTTGTTCATAACTTCTTGAAATAAGAGTGTATCTCTTGTTTCCACATAACTTCCACAAGAAAAAATAAAGCCATCAAATCCTAAATCTAGTAAATCTTGTGCCACCTCTGGCTTTGCTCTTCCCGTTGCCAAGCAAACTTTATGACCATTTGCACGTGCTTCCTTTATAGCGATTTTGCTTGATTCCAGTATCCCTACTTCATGGTCCAACAAAGTACCATCGATATCTAAAAATATACACTTCATGATTCACTCTCCAAAGAGGATATATTGGCATAGACTAGATTTTCGAAGTCTTTAAAATTACGACAATCTTTCGCCTGCTCAATCATACTTTGTTCACTAAACAATAGAACAAGAGTTTCATATAAATCATGGAAGATGCGTTTATCAATTTTATTGATCGCTACTAATAAAATGACATGGACTAGATGTTCATCCCAAAGCACTCCTGTTGGAGATATGACAACTCCAATACAAGTTTTCATAGCCTCCATTTTCATAGAATGAGGAATTGCGATATTGCCAAAAGCAGTAGAGGCTGCAGTTTCTCTAACCATGACGTTGTTTTCAAAATCATGATCTACGAATTCTAACGCGACCATTTTATTTGTTAAGGTATGCAGAATATCATCACGTGTTTTTTGTTCTTGCGTTATCATGAACAGTTCTTTAAAGAAAAACTCTTTGAAGTTTTTTTTCAAAATATAACGTTTTTCATTTGCCTTACAAGCATCAATGGCAGTTTGAATGGACGCAAGATTTAAGCGTGTTGAAAGAGGAGGAATCATACAGATTTGATGATGCAGTTTTCGATGGATTGCGATGGTAGAAATCACCATCTGATAAGACAATCCCTTTAATTCATCTTCAAAGGAAATCGTTTTTATAATATTGATCTGATTTCCAAAATTGATCAACAATTGGTTATAAAGTTCAGAGGTAAGTTGCATATAGTCAGGACACAATAAAACACATTGTATCTTTGCATCATTGGATTTCTGTCGTTCGATTTCAGCACCAATATGCAGCGCAAGGAAGGCAACTTCATCTTCATTGATATGAATATGGTAATGTTCCATAAGTTCTAAAGAAATATTGATCGCAATGTCATAGACCGTAGGACAAGTATTCTTAATGGATTCTGCCATTGGATTTTTAGTATACGTTTTATTTTGAGCACGAACAATTAGATTTTTAATATGCAATGAAAAAGGAGTTAGAAAACCTTCTGTATGTAAATCAATATAATAATCTTCATTTACTTTGTCTGCAATATGTTTGGTTTCCTTTAGGATTTCATCTCCTACGATTTTACGTAATGTATCATCGGAATTTGGAAGAGAATAATTTGCATTCGTTTTAAATAACATATAGATTTCAAAACGTTCACTAGGTGTCAAATGAATTTCAAAACATTCATCTAGGTGCTCACATAGTTCTTCTATCAATGCTTGTTCATGTGCACTCTCAATGATAAATTCATCGTCCTTAGATATTACAACATTTCCATTTTGGATACGATCAATGATAATTACAAAATGCAACAATAGATTCACGAAAGAAAAATCATTGATATAGTAATTGTATTTCTGAAATGTTTTGCGTATGATACTGGCAACTTTATCAATTTCAATGGCATGGAAGCTCTCTTTCAATATGGATAGATCAACGAGTTGTTGGCTAGTTTCTTCTTGTACGAGATAACTGATAAGTTTCCGTATGTTTTTTTCATCTCCACGTATATAAATTGCATCATTTTCACATGCAAAATGTACATTAAAGTTTGTATATGCTTTGTTCATCTTAGCAATATCGGCTTTTAATGTGGAGTAGCCAACAAAAAGCTCCTCACATAAAGAATAGATATCCACATGAGAGGAATGTTCTAACATCAATTGCTTGATGATATATAAGGAACGCTCTTCCCAAGTTTGAGGTATTTGTTCTTCTTCTGGAGCTAATACTTTATGCGCCGCTTGTGCATGTACTTGGTAACCACTCTTTGAAGAAAGAATTACTTTTTCATTGGATAGAAGATTGATTTCCAAAACATAATTTTTTACAGAACGAGCAGATATGTGCAACGCATTCGCCAATTCTTTACTTGTAATTGTGGAGTGAGTATTTAAAAGATATTCCAAAAGTTCTCGATGTTTCTTTTTCATTATGTTCACCTCTACCTATTCTGCGATGATAATCTAATTCTATTATATAGATAATAAATTACCTATACAACTGATTTATTGCACCACATGGGGCAATTTCATCTTCTTATAACTTTCCCCGTATGGTGCAAATATCAAGTTGAGGCAAAGTGCAAGTAGGTAGATAATATGGGTGTAAGCAAACGAACGCAGAAAGGAGAAATCATGGAAACCATTCGTATCCTATTATGTTGCGGAGCTGGTATGTCCAGTGGATTCTTAGCAAATGCCGCTAGAAAAGCAGCAAAGAAGAAAAAACTTGATGTGAACATTGAAGCACGTAGTCATTCTGATATTGCCAGCTATATGAGTTCCATCGATGTATTGATGGTAGGTCCTCATTATGCAGGAGAACTACCTGAATTCAAAAAGATGGCAGATCCGTACAATGTATGTGTATGCGCAATTCCGAAAGATATCTATGCCATGTTAAATGGAGAAGCCCTTTTGGATTATGCAATCAAAACAATCGAAGAAAAGTAAAAAAAGAAAGAGCTAAGCGCACACTTAGCTCTCAAGAAATCACTTTGGACAAGTTATTTCTATAAACCTATTATACACGGTTTTATAGAAATAAAAAAGAAAATTGAAGGAGAAAATTTATGAAAAAATTTATGGACTGGTTAGCAAACAAATTTGCCCCAAAAATGAATGAAATATGCAGTCGTCCTTGGATTGCGGCAGTATCAAGCTCCATGCAAAAAGTAATTCCTTTTATCTTAACAGGATCACTGATTTATTTCTATAACGTATTCCGTTCTTATATCCCTGCACTTCCAAATTTAGGACCAATTGCAGATTATAGTTTCGGTCTTATATCATTAATTATTTCATTTATGGTAGCACAGCAGGTTATGGAAAAATTAAATAAACCTTTCTATACAACCAATTGTGGATTAGTTGCCATTGCAGTATTTCTCATGTTTATCATGCCAGAAACCAATGAAGCAGGAAATATGGTGATTCTAGGTGGGAGAATGGGAGCAACTGGAATCGCTGTAGGTATGTTTGCGGGGTTATTTACCTCCATTATCTTCAATCTTTATTCAAAATTACACGTATTAGAGAATAGTACTAGTATTCCAGATTTCGTATCTGGTTGGATCAATTATATAGTACCTACAGTCATTGCATTAGGTATCTCAATGGTTTTAACAATGAACTTAAAAGTAGATATCTTTGAATTTGTTGTATGGGTGTTCTCACCATTAGCAAGTTTTGGACAGACTTTACCAGGATTTGTATTGTTATGTTTCATACCAGCAGTATTATACTCTATGGGTATTTCATCTTGGTTATTTGGAGCCGTAACAACACCAATCTTCTTAGCTGGTATTCAAGCAAATATCGATGCAGTAGCAGCTGGTGAAGTAGCTAGAAACATTGCGACTAGTGAAACAGTATTTACAGCAGCCCTTGTAACAATGGGTGGAATGGGAGCTACCTTAGGTCTTAACTGTTTAATGCTATTCTCAAAATCAAAAAAATTAAAAACTATGGGTCGTATCTTCATTGGACCATCTATCTTTAATATCAATGAACCAATTATGTTTGGTGCACCAATTGTATTTAATCCAATTCTGATGTTACCAATGTGGATCAATGCGATTGTAGGGCCAGTGATTGTATATACAGTAATGAGTCTTGGATGGTTGAATATTCCAGCAACGCTTAACCAAGTAGGACAAGTTCCAGTACCAATTTCAACTGTAATGATTACACAAGACGTAAGAGGTATCTTATGGGCGATTGTATTATTTATTGTATATTTATTTATCTGGTATCCATTCTTTAAAGTATATGAAAAAGAGTGTTTAGTAGAAGAACAAGCAGATCTTAATGAATCTGCACAAAGCTAGATAGCATAGGAAGTAGAAAGGTAGGTAACCGATATGGGTGAACACATAGAAGACAACGAATTAATTCAAGTAGCAATGCAGATTATATTGCATGCAGGCGATGCTAGAATCAAAACAGAGGAAGCACTAGCATGTGCTAAAAAGTTTGATTTTGATGGTGCAAAGCGTTGTCAAGAAGAGGCCAAAGAATGTATCCATCAAGCGCATATTGCACAAACTGGAGTCATTCAAAATGAAACGAGAGGACAACAGTATACACCATGTCTATTGTTTGCTCACGCTCAGGATACTATTATGACCATTATGTCTGAGGCAAAACTAGCATCAGAATTAATTGACATGTTTCAAATTTTAAATACAAAAATTGAACAGAAATAGGAGGCAGTAACATGAATAAGGGTTTTCCAAAGGGGTTTTTGTGGGGCGCAGCTACCAGTGCTTATCAAGTAGAAGGAGCGGCATTGGAAGATGGGAAGGGACCTTCTCAACAAGATATTGTAAACCTTGAATATTCAAAGAAAACAGGATTTGCAGATGCAAGTATTGCAAGTGATCATTATCATAAATATAAAGAAGATGTCGCACTATTTAAAGAAATGGGATTTACCAGCTATCGATTCTCCATTGGATGGAGTAGAATCTTTCCAGATGGAACGGGAGAACCGAATGCAAAGGGTGTAGAATTCTATCATAATCTTATTAATGAATTAAAGGCAAATGGAATAGAACCAGTGGTAACACTGTATCATTATGATTTGCCAATGGCTCTTGTGGATCGTTATGATGGATGGATTTCTCGTCAGGTTGTTAACGATTTTGAGTATTTTGCGAACTATGTAATCAATGAGTTCAAAGACGATGTGAAGTATTGGTTAACTATCAATGAACAAAGTATCATTGTACAATATTGGACACAAAAATGTTATATAAAACCAGAGTATCAACACAACAATCAATTGCGTTATCAAATCAATCATCATATGAATTTAGCGCATGCCATTGCGGTAAAACTTGTACATGAATTAGTGCCAGGTGGTATGGCAGGTGCGGCTCTTGGATATGCTCCAGTTTACCCTTTAACATGTAAACCAGAAGATGTTATGGCTGCACAAAATGCACATGACTTACGTAATTCATATTATTTAGATGTATACTTCAAAGGTTTCTATAACAAAGCAGCATCCATTTACCTAGAAGAAAATGGATTGGCTCCAGTTATGGAAGAAGGCGATGAAGAACTACTAAAAGAAGGTATTTCAGATTATCTAGCATTGAACTATTATGCAAGTGAATGTGCGAAATATTGTTCAATTGATGAAGAAAGACGTTGGTCAGGATTTAACCCGTCTGGTAAAAAAGGTGAAATGTCTGGATTTGAGACACAACCTGGATTTTATCAAATGTGCAAAAACCCAGAACTTGATACAACGGATTGGGATTGGGCAATTGATCCAACTGGATTGGAATATATCTTCCGTGATTTATATACACGCTACAATAAACCATTGATGATTACAGAAAATGGTATGGGTGCATTCGATACCCTGACAGAAGATGGTAAGGTACACGATGATTACCGTATTAAATATTTAAGAGATCATGTAGCCGCAATGAAAAAAGCAATTGATTATGGTGCAGAAGTATTAGGATATATGCCATGGTCAGCTGTAGATTTATTGAGCACAAGCAATGGTGTAAAAAAACGTTATGGCTTTATTTATGTAGACCGTAATGATGATGATCCAAAAGAATGTGCTCGTATTCGAAAAGATAGCTTTTACTGGTACAAAAAGGTCATCGAATCCAATGGAGAACAATTAGATTAGACAAATAGAAAGAGGTAAATAATGAAAAAAGTAATGAGTGGATTTCCAGAGAATTTCTTATGGGGAGGTGCATTTGCGGCCTGTCAGAGTGAAGGTGAATTTGATAAGGATGGAAGAGGGTTATCTACCTCTGACATCCATGAGTATACAAAAGGATTAAATCGTGCGCATATCGAAAAAGAAGGTGGAGGAACACTCGCTAGTATTGTAAGAGCTGCGAATGATACAGAAGGGTATTATCCAAAACGTTTCGGAATCGATTTCTATCATACATATAAAGAAGATTTAGCATTGTTAAAGGAAATGGGATTCAAATGTTTCCGTACAAGTATTTCATGGTCAAGAATCTTCCCAAAAGGAGATGAAGGAGAACCTTGTGAAGCAGGATTAAAATTTTATGATGATTTAATTGATGAAATCGTTCGTGATGGTATGGAACCAATCATTACCATGTCTCACTATGATATGCCACTTCATTTAGTAAGTGAATATGGTGGATTTGCAAATCGTAAAGTGATTGATTTCTTTGTGAAGTACGCAAGTGTATTATTGGAACGCTTCAAAGGAAGAGTAAAATACTGGATTGTTTGTAATCAAGTAAATCTAGTTCCTACCGTACAGTTTGGTTCTTTAGGAATTTACGATGATCAAGCAGAAAACATGGAAGAACTAATGTATCAAGCAGTTCATAACCAATTTGTAGCTTGTGCTAGAATCAAAGAATTAGGAAAAACAATAGATCCTAATGCAGTACTTGGTACCATGGTTGCGGATTGTACATTCTATCCAGCATCATGTAAACCAGAAGATGTAATCTTAACAATGAAACGTAATCGTATGCAATACTTCTTTACCGATGTTCAATTACGTGGAGAATATCCTGTATATGCACTTCGTTATTTTGCGGACAACAACATCCATATTCATATGGAAGATGGCGATGAAGAAGTCATCCGTAATAACAAAATGGAATTCTTAGCATTATCTTATTACTACAGTAGAATCATAGACTCTACAAAAAATGGCATGAATCCAACAGATGCGGAACAAAATCCAAACCTTCAACCAACACCTTGGGAATGGCGTATGGATCCACTAGGCTTCTATAACTGTTTATCTCAGTACTGGGATCGTTATGAAATTCCAATGATGATTGGTGAAAATGGATTTGGTGCGCTTGATACAGTAGAAGAAGATGGAAGTATCCATGATCCATACCGTATTGACTACTACGAAAAACATATTCATCAATTAAAAGAATGTATCAAAGATGGTGTCGATATCTTTGCGTACTGTGCATGGGGACCGATTGATATCGTAAGTTCTTCATCTGCAGAAATGAGTAAACGTTATGGATTTGTTTATGTAGACCGTGATGATTTTGGTCAGGGTAGCCAAAAACGTCTAAAGAAAGATTCCTTTACTTGGTATCAAAACGTTATCAAAACAAACGGAGAAGATTTATAAACATAAGGCTATGAGCTCATGCTTGTAGCCTTTCATATAAGAAAGCAGTATAATTAAAATACATAAAACAAGAATGAGATGGTGATGGTAAATGAAAAAGTTTTTATATATCTTTATCGCATTGAATTTACTTGGCGTTGGTATCAATTTTGTATTACAAGTTGGGTTTGGTTGTGATGCCATCACAATGATGAACGATGGTATTGCACGTTTCTTTCAGACGAACTATACAATATCAGGTTTGATTTATAGTACGATATGTATGGTAATAGCCGTGGTATTCGCAAAGGATTTATTAGGTTGGGGAAGTGTTTCTTATGCCTATGCAACAGGTATATTTATTGATGTTTATCGTTGGATTCTAGCGCCTTTAGAAATTGCAGAACTTTCAACAACTTTAAAAATACTATTGTTTGTAGTTGGCCAATTGATGATGTGTTATGCGTTCGCAATGTTGATTGCGTTAAACTTAGGAAGAAGTCCATTAGACGCAATCCTAGCAAGTATAGAAAAGAAATTACATATATCATATCGCGTTGTGAAAACAATCTGTGATGTCATCTTTGTGATTGTCGCGTATTTACTAGGTTCAACATTTGGCATAGGAACGATTCTTTGTGTGCTAACCACAGGTTATTGTATTCAATTCTTCTGTAAGATGATGAATCGTAAACAAGTAAAGCATGATATACTTTAGATATAATAATCAGGAGGTAGGCTTATGTCTATGGAATTGTTTACATCATTTGATGCACAAGTAGAGAAAATGCAAAAACAAAACAAGCAATATATCGATGTATTTGAGGAATATCTGAAGATACAAAATCTAAGCGAAAAAACAATCCGCCAACATATAGAACACATCGACTTTTACATCAATGAATTTCTTTGTCACTATGAACCAAAAGAAATGTGTGTGGGGTGTTATGAACTTTCTGCATTCTTTAGTCCTTTTGGCATTGGTAAGGATGTATGTACTAGTGAATATAATGTGAATTTGTATAGTGCAAGCATTAAGAAATTCTATAAACTTATGTGTGAAAAAGGATTTATAAAAGCAGAGGATTATCAGCATTTGTTGAAGTCTATGAAAATAGAAAAAGAGTGTTGGATAGATGAATTAAAGCATGGTTGGAAGTAAGTAATCTATAGAATTTCATACAAAAAAGTAACGCTTTTTCATCCTTTGTGATATGATATTGACGCTAGGAAGTGACAATATGAACACATGGGATGAATTTTTAAAATACGAACAAAAGGAAGCATACTACAAACAGTTAATGTGTTTTCTTGAACAAGAGTATCAATCAAAGACAATCTATCCTCCTAAAGAGGATTTATTTTCATGTTTTCAAGCATGTCCTTTAAAAGATGTAAAAGTAGTCATCCTTGGACAAGACCCGTATCATCAACCAAATCAAGCACATGGATTATGTTTTTCTGTACGCAAAGGAGTAAAAATACCTCCAAGCTTAAAGAATATATATAAAGAATTAAACAGTGATCTACAACTTGATATGCCAAAGCACGGCTACTTGATGGACTGGGCAAAACAGGGAGTTTTTATGATGAATGCAGTGATGAGTGTAGAAGAAAGTAAAGCGGGTTCTCATCAGAAAAAAGGATGGGAAATCTTTACCGATCGAGCCATCTCTCTTTTGAATCAACAAGAACAAGGAATTGTATTTATTCTATGGGG
This sequence comes from Amedibacillus sp. YH-ame10, assembly GCF_053848885.1. Taxonomy (NCBI): domain Bacteria; kingdom Bacillati; phylum Bacillota; class Erysipelotrichia; order Erysipelotrichales; family Erysipelotrichaceae; genus Amedibacillus; species Amedibacillus sp. YH-ame10. Next base: position 1,671 of record NZ_JBSPFA010000004.1, on the reverse strand, counting down.
AAATTGGGCGCAAAAGAAGATGGAACTTATTACAAATAAACAACATCGAATCATTTGTTCACCACATCCATCTCCATTATCTGCGTATCAAGGATTCTTTGGTAGTAAGCCATTTTCAAAAGCTAATCGCTATTTAATAGAAATGAAAAGAACACCGATTGATTGGAAGATTGGAGAGTAAGTATGTTTGAGAACGCGAATGAAATTATCTCCATCATTGAACAACGAAAAAACAGGGGGAATGGATTACCCCATTTTCAAGCGTACATGGAGAGTATTGGTAGTCCACATGCAAAGTTAAAGGTTATTCATGTAGCTGGTACAAATGGTAAAGGAAGTACAACGAATGATATACGAAGTATGTTACAAGAAGCACAGTATCAAGTAGGTACATTTACTTCGCCTTATATGATCACACATCTTGATCGCATTCGTATCAATGATGTGTATATATCTGAAGCAGATTTTTTAGAAATTGTGAATGAATACTATGATTCTTGGATGACATGGGACTTAAGCATGTTTGAAATCGATATGTGTATTGCGAGTGTTTATTTTTCTAGAAAGAATGTTGATTTCTGTGTATTTGAAGTAGGACTTGGAGGTCGTTTAGATATGACCAATATTTTAACTCCTATGGTAAGCGTGATTACAAATATCGGAATGGATCATATGGAACTATTAGGTGATACCTATGAAAAGATTGCGATTGAAAAGGCAGGTATCATGAAAGAAAACATTCCGTTGTTTACAGCGGAGAAAAAAGAAAGTTGTCTTCAAATATTTCAAGCCATCGCAAAAGAAAAACATACGGAAGTAGTACAAATTGCAGATATTACAAATATGTACAATCAAAATGGAGTTATAAGTTTCAAATACAAAGATTATGATAATATAACATTGGCTTCAGGAGCGAAATATCAATGTTTGAATGCAGCTCTTGCCATTGAAGTAATTACATATTTGAAGGAGTATCATGATATTAAATGTGATGAGCACTCCGTACGGTCTGGTTTACAAATGGCTAGTTGGGCAGGAAGATTTGAGGTAGTAAGTGAAATACCACGTATTATTTTAGATGGCGCACATAATACTGAGGGGGTTCATGCTTTATGTGAATCCTTACAAGATATTCATAATCCAGTTGTTATATTTTCGGTTTTAAAGGATAAAAATTTTCATTCCATGTTGGATGAACTTCAAAAAATTTCTGATTATATCATCTTAACGCAACTGCAACATAATGAAAGAGCATTGGATATATATGAAATACAGGAAAGTGACATGATACACTTGGTTTATAACATGGAAGATGCTCTTCAACAAGCCATTGATTTGCATCGACCAATTATTATAACGGGCTCTCTTTACTTTATTAGTGATGTACGTGTATTATTCATTGGGAATAATTAATAAATATAAGGTGAATCGTAATTGGAGTTAATAAATATATAGTAGCTCAGTGGAATTGTAAGATGTTGAATGATTGTGTTGTCAACCGTTTTTGAAAATGTCTCAAAAATAGTTAAACATTAGTACAGTCATTGCGATGCTTCATCGTTAGTAAATAATTTTGAAACGAAGCATGTTTCCATGGATGACTCATCGGTGGAATATATTGCTTCTTTTCTTTTTTTACTTCTTTAACTACTTCAAAATTTAATGAATATT